>CAZRYP010000113.1:0-7704 GCA_964604295.1 uncultured Treponemataceae bacterium | reverse complement strand
CTGAAGGCCAAGGCCAGGGCTCTGGGCTTGCCCAGCCTGGCTTTCTACGACCTTTTCGCGCCTGTCGAAAAAAAAGGCGTTCCCCTCCCGACCTTTTCCTGGGAAGACACGCGAGGCTTCATCAGGGACAAGTTCTCCTCATTTGATCCCGCCATGGGCGCTTTCGCGGCCAAGGCCTTCGATTCCAGCTGGATCGACGCCAGACCGCGGGAAGGGAAGGTGGGGGGAGCCTATTGCACGGATTTCCCCGTCGCGAAGACCGCGAGGGTGCTCTGCAACTTCGACGGCAGCTTTTCGTCGGTCAGCACCGTAGCCCATGAGCTGGGACATGCATGGCACCACGAATGCATCATCGGCCAGCCCTACGCCCTGACCCAGTATCCCATGACTCTCGCGGAGACTGCCTCGATTTTCGCCGAAACCATTGTTTCGGAAGCCGCGCTCGCGAAAGCCGGCCCGGCCGAAAGACTTTCCCTCGTGGAAATGCATCTCCAAGACGGTTGCCAGGTCATAGTCGACATCCTCTCGCGCTTCTATTTCGAGAAGGCCGTCATGGCCGAACGCCGAAGCGCCGAACTGGGTCCGGAGCGCTTCTGCTCCATGATGCTCGACGCTCAGTCCAGAACCTACGGCGAGGGTCTGGATCCCGAAAAGCGCCATCCCTACATGTGGGCGGTCAAGGGCCACTACTACATTCCATCGCTCTCCTTCTACAATTTTCCCTATGCCTTCGGCCAGCTATTCGGCCTCGGGCTCTACGAGCGGTACAAGGGCGAAGGCCCGGCCTTCGCCCGCGTCTACAGGGAACTCCTGTCCGGAACCGGCTCAGCCTCTGCGGTGGAAGTCACGAGGAAGGCGGGATTCGATATCGAGACTCCCGATTTCTGGCTCTCGGCCCTCTCCGTCTTCGAGCGGCAGGTGGGGGAATTCGAGGGACTCGTCGCCGATGTCATGAAGAGTTAGGCAGGGTGGAGGAGCCGTTGGGCGGCTCTCCGACCCTATGGGGTATGACTGAAATGGACTTTTCGAAAACCTTTCTGGAAAGGAAATCGGTGCGGGCGTACGAGGAAAGACCCGTACCCGCTGAAGTGAAAGCCCGCGTGCTGGAAGCCGCGCTCAGGGCTCCCACGGCCGGCAACATGATGCTGTACACGATCCTCGACATAGGGGAACAGGCGCTCAAGGACAGGCTCGCGGAAACCTGCGACCGGCAGCCCTTCATAGCAAGGGCTCCCTGGGTCCTCGTCTTCCTCGCCGACTACGCGAGGATGATGGCGTTCTTCGAGGCGAGCGGTGTAAGCGAGCGCTGCCGGCGCGAAGGGAAAGCCCTCGTCAAGCCGAGGGAATCCGATCTCCTCCTGGCCTGCTGCGATGCCCTCATCGCGGCGCAGACCGCGGTCTGCGCCGCAGAAAGCCTCGGCCTCGGATCCTGCTACATCGGCGATGTGATGGAAAACTGGGAGACACACCGGGAGTTGCTCGCCCTGCCGCGCTATACTTTCCCGATTTCCATGCTCTGCCTGGGATATCCCACGGGGTCACAGGCCGCCCGAGCCCAGCCCGCGCGTCTACCCGCGTCCGTCATCGTCCTGAAGGATCGGTATGCCCTGCCCGCCGACGAGGCTCTGGCGAGCCTCTACACGGGAGAAGGCTACGGCGCCTTCGTACCGACGGCCACCGCCGAAAATCCGGGGCAAGCGCTCTATGACCGCAAATTTTCGGCCGGCTTCAGCCTCGAGATGCGCAGGAGCGTCGCGTCGATGCTCGAAGACTGGCGCTGAACCATTTCGGCCTCGACGACTTCTTCCCGATGAGAGGGACCACGCTTTTTCAGTGGTCCGATTTCAGCCCGGCGCCGCACATGGGGAGCAGGCAGTCGGAAACCGGTCCCTTGCGGGCGCGATAATCCAGGTAGGCGGCGTATGTGGCCGCCGTCGTGTGTTCGCAGTAGATTCCCTTCCCGGCCAGGGCTGACCTGGCGTCCAGGATCCCGTCCTCGGGAGCGACGACGACTTCCGCGCCGTGCCTGTAGATAAGATCGAGGATGGCTTCGCCGCGCATCGGCTTTCCTATCGCTATGCCTTCCGCGAGGGTAGGCGCCGGCACAACCGCCGCCGGCCGCCTCTCGCCCTTCCCCCAGGCCTTTCCGATGGGATCGCAGCCTTCGCTCTGCACCGCCACCACGCGCGGCATCCTTTCGATGGCGCCGGCGGCCAGGAGCTCCTCGAGCCCTTTCATCACGCCCAGGAAGAGGGTGCCGTTCCCCACCGGGATGAAGAGGGTGGAAGGTATTCTCCCGAGCTGTTCGAAGACTTCGTAGATATAGGTTTTCGTCCCTTCGAAGAAGAAGGGATTGTAGACATGGTTGGCGTAGTAGATGCCCTCCCGTTCCACTTTCTCGCGGCACAGCTCGGCGCAGCGGTCCCTGCTTCCGGGAACAACATTCACCGTAGCGCCGTGGGATCGGATCATGGCGATTTTTCCTGGCGAAGTGCCTTCGGGCACGAAAATCTCGCAGCCTATCCCCGCCCTGGCGCAATAGGCCGCGACGCTGTTGCCCGCGTTGCCGCTCGAATCCTGGACGACGGAATCCACGCCGATGGCCCTGCAGTGCGCCACGAGGAGGGCGGCGCCCCTGTCCTTGAAGGAGAGGGTGGGCATGAAATAGTCCATTTTGAGGAGGAGGTCCTCATCCAGGCGGATGAGGGGCGTCATGCCCTCGCCGAGGCTGATGTCCTTCCAGCCTTCCCCTTCAAGGGGCAGGAAGGCCTTGTAGCGGAAGAGACTCCAGGTTGTCTTGTCGATGAGGCCTGGTTCGAATCGCGGCGGGGCATACTCCAGGTTCCAGAGGCCTCCGCACTCGCATTTCGCCTTGCGCGTGGCCGCCGTCTCCCTGCGGCCGCAACGGGAACAGGAATATTCCACCGACCTTCAGCCCTCCTCCGCGACCTTCTTCATCGCTCTACCGCCGTCTTCTTCAATACGGGGCAAGTATGGCGAGGACCCTGTCCTTGCCGAGGGTGCCGAGGAAGCCGGCGAGACGCGGTCCCTGGTCCTTTCCGACTAAGGCCTGGTAGGCGGCCTTGAACAGGGTCTTGCCGTCGGTTCCCGCCGCCGTCGCCGCGTCGTAGATAGCCGCGGCCACAGCCTTCTCGTCGGCGAAGGTCTCCAGCCTGGCGACGACATCGTCGCGCAGGCGGAGGACAGCCGCGAGTTCGACCCCGGAGAGCTCGGCCTTCTCGCCCGGTTCCCTCACGCGGAAGCGGAATTCCTCGGGCGCGCATTCGTTGACCCAGTACCAGGCGCAGGCCGCCCTGCGTCGGATGCCCTCCTCCTGGGAGGGCTTGATGCCCGGAAGGGAAGCCAGGACATTTCCAACATCGCCCTGATGGATGAGAAGCAGGCTGCTGAGGTGCCTGAACGGCACCTGGTAGGGTGCCTCGGAAGGCACGGCGCCCACCTGCGACAGCTCGTAGATCCGCCTCTCCCTCGCCTCGGACTCCTCGTCCTTGGCCTTGTCCAGGCCCCAGTATATGCGTTCGGTCTTGTCGTAGTCCTCGTAGATCTTGATGACGTCGAGATCGAAGCTGATGACGAATTCGGTGTTCGGGCGGGTGCCTGCGAAGAGGTAACGCACGAGTTCGGGCTGGTAGACCCTCAGAAGGTCGGGAAGGTCGACGACTTTGCCCTTCGAGGAGGACATCTTGCCCGGGGAGCCCTTGATGCCGATGAAATCGTAGCGGAAGGTCACGGGAGGCTTGCGGCCGTACACATCCTCGACGACATGCTTCGAGGTGTCGAAGGATCCGCCCTGGGAATGATGATCCTTGCCGGCGGGCTCGAAATTCACTTCTTCCTGGTTCCAGCGCATGGGCCAGTCCACTCTCCAGACGAGCTTCGCGCCTTTCAGCGCGCGCAGGTCCCCCGTCTCCCTGTGGCCGCATTCGCAGCGATACGACAGGCCCCAGTCGCCGTCCCAACCCTCGATCTCCGTCGTGTCCTTCGAGCAGGCCGAGCAGAACACGGAAACAGGCCACCATTCGCCCTGGATCTTGTGGTCATCGTCCCTGTACTTGTCGAGTATGGTCTTCAGGTGCTCGCGCTTTTCGAGGGCCCGGCGCATGCCCTGGGCATACATGCCCGAGCGGTAGCGTTCCGCCTGGTAGAGGAATTCGGGATATATCCCGACCGTCGGGAGGACGGATTCCACATCCACCTCATGGTGGCGGGCGTAGGATTCGTCCCTGCCCCAGGGGTCGGGAACCATCGTGATCGGGAACCGCAGGGATTTTTCCAGCAGCTCGGGCTGCGGCATGTTGAGAGGAACCTTCCTGAACACATCGTAATCGTCCCAGCTGTAGATGAACCGCACTTTCTTGCCCAGGCCGCGGAGGGCGCGGACGACGAGCTCCACCGAGATCATCTCCCGGAAGTTGCCCACGTGCACGGTGCCTGAAGGCGTGATGCCGGACGCGCAGGTGTAGCTGTCCCTGTCGCCCCACTCGGCTATTATCTTTTCGGCGGTCTGGTCCGCCCAGTGCGAAGCTTTGGTCTTTTCCATGGGCTCGAGTATAGCTTATTCATACCTCGCATGAAAATAGGTCGCCGTTTTTCATGACCGTGATTTCCCTTCCGTCGGGCATGAGTGCGCATATCGTCGGCCGGGCGACGAGACCGTCCAGGTGGATCATGGCGGGCGCGTCCTCGTCGAAGTTGAAGCCGATGGCGAAGTGGCATGTGCCGTAGACCTTCTCGTCCTCCAGCATGTTCCCGCCTATCCCCGCCTCGGTATTGAGGCCTATGCCCAGCTCGCCCAGATGCCGGGCGTTCGTGGCGTAGCGGAGGGCTTCCTCCGGGCTCATGCCGCCCTTGCCGGCGAGGGACGAAGCCATGTCCATGCCCTTCCTCAGCGCCCCCTCGAGGCGCTCGGCTTCAGTTCCGCCCTCGCAGCCCAGCACGAAACCGCCGGAAACCGCACAGGAAATCGGGGTTTCGATGACGATGTCGCCCGCGATGTCGGCGATGGAGCCGTCGAACACGATGGTTCCATCGGCCGTCCTGAGAGCTGGCGAGATGAAGACTTCGCCGGCGGGGAGGTTGCCGCCCGAGCCGGGGAGGCTGAAATCCCCGTCGTCGATGTAGGCCTTCCGGCCCCGGACGCCTACGACGATGTCGGTGCCGGAGGGAGCGGTGATCAGGAGCGCCTCCGCCTCGTCGAGGACAGCCTTGAGGGCGAGGGCTCTCGATCGCATCCGCGCGTAGTCGATCGCCACCGTGCGCGTGAACATGTCGACGGTGATGCCCGGCGACCAGAATGCGCGCATTTCCTTCGTCCCATGGAGAAGATAGTGGAAAATATGGTCGTAGCTCCTGCCGTCGGGAGCCGACATGGGCGAGGCGATCCGATACTTGTCCTTTCCCAGCTTTTCGGCGGAGATTGAGGCGAGGCAATCGGGCTTGGAAGCTATGGCGTCGAGGACGTAATCCTCGGCGTACTCCCCCTGGTTCTTGACGGGCTGGAGGAGAAGGGTCGCCAGGACTCCTCTCTCCGTCGCGGCCTTCCTCAGGGCTTCAGCGACGAAGGCCTGCTCGGTATCGGGATTGGAGACTATGAGCAGCCTTTCGCCCGCCTTCATGGACAGGCATTTTTCGATGACGGTTCCGGCCGCGCTTTCAAGGGAGCTCACAGCGTCTTTCCTCCCTTGGCGCCGCGCTTGTAGATCGGTACGCGCGACTGGGGGGCGAGATCGAGGCCGTCCTTGTCTCCGCGGGCGAAATACCTGTAGGCGAGGCCGGCCACCATGGCTCCGTTGTCGCCGCAGAGGGCGAGGGGAGGGAAGTGCACGTCCAAGCCCTCGCGGGCGGCGAGCTCGCGCCTCAGGTAGGCGTTGGCCGCCACGCCGCCGCCCGCGACTATGGTGCGTATCCCGGTATCCTCGGCCGCCCGCAGAAGTTTCACGAGCAGGGTATCGATGGCTGCTTTCCTGAAGGAGGCGGCGATATTCTCGGGGCTCGAGGCGGCATCGCCTCTCCGGTATTCCCCCAGGTGATGGATGACGGCCGTCTTCAAGCCCGAGTACGAGAGATCGTACCGGTGCTCTCCCTTCCGGAGGGAGGGCAGGGGGAATTTGAAGGCTTCTGGATCTCCCTTCTCAGCAAGCTCGTCGATGACCTGGCCTCCCGGGTATCCGAAGTTGTAGTGCTTGGCGACCTTGTCGAAGGCTTCGCCCACCGCGTCGTCGATCGTCGTCCCGAGGATGGCGATCCGGTCGAAATCCTCTGCGATGCATATGATGGAATGGCCGCCCGAAACCAGGAGGCCGATGAAGGGATAGGCGATGTCCTCCACGAGCCGGGGCGCGTAGAGATGGGCGAGCATGTGGTTGATCCCCTTGAAGGGTAGTTCGAGGGCGAAGGCCATGGCTTTGGCGAAGGAGAGTCCGACGGCAAGGGATCCGATGAGTCCGGGCTGGGATGTCGCGGCTATGCCGTCGAGCCGCGCAGGCTCGAGCGATGCTTCACGGAGCGCCTGCCTCACCACCCCCTCTATCCACTGGGTGTGGGTCCTGCTCGCGATCTCGGGCACCACCCCCTGATATTGCCTGTGGAGCGGGATCTGGGTGGCAACGACGCTCGAGATTATCTTCCTGCCGTCCTCCACGACGGCCGCCGAACACTCGTCGCAGGAAGACTCAATTCCCAGAACGAGCATCGCCGTCTCCCGTCGCGCTCCTTATCATATATTTGGATATGGTCGAGAGGGAGTAGCCTTCCTCGATGAGCTGGGGATATATGTCCATGAGAGTCTGGGCTAGTTCAGCCGACCAGACATGGCCTATCAGCACGGAAGCGCCTCGGGCCGAAGCCGCTTTCTTGCCTTCGTCGAGAGCGTGAAGGATGGATTGCTTATCGCCGGTATTGTCCAGAAACACATCGCGCTCCCAGTATGGAATTGATAGGTCCCGGCAAAGCGCCGCAGTGACGGTGCCCGGAGCCGTGAGAGAGTCAAGATAATAGATGCCCCGTCTTTTGACAAGCTCGAGGACTCCGCCCATGAGGGAGTCATCCCGGGTAACTGCCGAACCCATATGATTGTTCACCCCGACAACCTGTGGAAGACTCTCCAGGTTACGCTCGAGAAGGGCCGCTCCCTCCTCTCTCGACATCCCGATGAGAATGGCCCCTGGCCCCGGATTGTTCCCGCCCAGAGCCTGCATGGGCTGGTGGAGAAGGACTTCCTTCCCCGCTTCGGCGGACAGCCTCGCCGCCTCGGCACTGTGCTCCACCTGGGGCAGGACGGCGATCGAGAGCGGGAAAGGCAGGTTCAGGAAGGGCTTGAGCTGCTCCAGACTGTATCCCGCATCGTCGATGACGATGATGAGTGTCGGCTTTTCCCCCGCGTCCCGCATCTTCTCCCGTACAAGGGAAATATAGGTGTTGGCTTTTTCCCCGGGAGGGGGGGGCGGCCGTAGCTTCTCCGTACTGTGAGGCTTCTCGGCCTTCCCGGTCTTCGGGGCTGCCTCTTCCGGCGGCGCATCGGCGCCGGGAAGAAGGGCTTCGTAGCCTTCGGGAACTTCGATGGAATATTCGGGCAAGCCATAGGGCCAAACCGTCGTCGAAGGCAATTCGGTCGGAGATTCCGGCTGGTTGAGGAGTTGACCTGTGCCGAGGACGATGACGAGGGCCGAGGCGAGCGCCAGGAGG
>CAZRYP010000112.1:0-7718 GCA_964604295.1 uncultured Treponemataceae bacterium | reverse complement strand
CTGCCGGGCGTATTCGCCGAGCATGAGAAAAGCTTCGTTCGTCGCTCCCAGTATCCTCGGCGCCTCGAAGGGGATGAAATAGGCCGCCAGGAAGACGCCAAATACGATGGCAAGCTTTTTGTTGGGAGAGAGTTCCTTTGAACTCATGCCTCAGCCGCCCCGCGCGTTGCCCGACACCGGCGTGAACTTGGTTCCCTGGAGATAGGACGCCACCTGCTCCTTCGTGAGCACGCGTCCGACGCTCTTCACCACCCCGTCGATCGCGAGGGCGGGCGTCATCATCACGCCCATCTCCATGATCGCGTCGATGTCCGTGACCTTTTCGATATCGGCCTGGATGCCGAGTTCGGCCACGGCCTCGCGGGCGTGCGCTTCGAGAAGCTTGCACTTCGGGCAGCCCGATCCCAGTATCTGCACTTTCATGACAACCTCCGCATATGGAATTTCAGCTCAACTTCTGCGCCTCGGCATAGAGGCGCTCGACTTCTTTTTTCGGCAGCGCTTCCCGGATCGCGAAAGCGATGACGACGATCCCGACGATATCGATCGCGAGGCGGGACAGGGCGAATTTCGCCCCGAGAGCCGAAGTCTCGAACAGAAGCATGGGAATCTTCGTCGTGGACCAGGCGCCTATGAAAATCATGATGTTCATGAAGCTCGCGCCCTTCTTCATCAGCACCGCCGCGAAGGGAAAGGCTCCGTACAAGGGACCGGCGGCGAAGGATCCCAGGAGGAAGGCGATGAGCGTGCCCTTCCAGCCCGATTTGTCGCCCATGTAGCGTATCATCTTCTCGCGGGGCACCCAGACATCGAGGAGGCCCAGAAGCAGGAAGATGGGCGGAATGACGAGAAGCATCGTCTTGACCTGGAAGACCAGGGTGGAGACGGCCTTTCCCCGGTATCCGGGCAGGAGGAGGAGAAAAGCGGCGAAGCCCGCGGCCGCGGCGATCGCACCAGCGTATCGTTTCATCATTTTGTTCATGATCCCACCACCCAGCCGACGAAGAGCGCGGCCACGAGGGAGAAGACGAAGGCCAGGCCGTTCCTGAGGAGGGTGGCGCGCTTGCCGAAGTACTTCATCTCCATGGGCAGAGTCACCACGCCCACCATCATCAGGCTCGACACGAAGGCCGCGATCTGGGTGGCGCCGGCTCCGCCTTCGAGCAGGGCGGCGGCGGCAGGGAAGGCCACGAATCCGGGAATCAGCGTCACCGCGCCCACGAGGGAGGCGCCCAGCACGCCCCATATACCGGAACTGCTCCCCAGGAAGCGGGAGATCGTCGCGGTATCTAGCAGCGCCAGGGCGATGGACACGAACACCAGCACCACGAAGAGCTGGGGAAGTATCCCCTCGAAGGCCTTGATAGCCTTCCTGAGGGCCGTCTTCGTTTTAGCCCGGTCCTTGAACAGGGAGGCAACCAGCCCTGTCCCCGCGAGAACATAGAGAAGCACAGTATCCATCGGAACCTCGCCTTTTATGGTTTTATCGCCGCGCCGGAACGATCGGGACCGGAAGCGGGGAGACGAATCCTGCAGGAAGAACCGCGGCGCGCCCCGTTTTCGCCGGAAGGGGCGACAGCGTCGACGCAGTGGATGAAATCCAGGATGCAAGGGCAGGAAAGCGAATACAGCACGACCTGCCCCTCCCTTCTGTCGGCTACTAGGCCCGCGTCCCTCAACAGGGCCAGATGCTTCGATACCGTCGAGATGTCGGCGCCTATCTCGTCCGTAAGGTCGCCCACGCTTCTCTCGCCTTCCGCGAGCCGCATCACGATGTAGAGGCGCGAGGAATGGGCCAGGGCCTTGAGTATGTCGACCCTGCGCTCGTGGACTGTCTTGTCGCTCTTGTTCATAATGCTTGGCATTTTCGCCAATTCTTGGCGGAGTGTCAATGAGTTTCGCTTGACACGCGGCGAATATTTGGTAGAATTGCCAACATATTGCCGTTTCGGCGATTCCAAGGAGCTGTCATGTCAGAAAAGCGGATCGGCTTTTTCCAGAAATACCTTTCGCTCTGGGTATTCCTCTGCATCGTGGCGGGCGTGGCTATCGGGAGACTCCTTCCCGCGGTGCCCGAATTCCTCAACAGGCTGGAGTACGCCCATGTCTCGATTCCCGTAGCCGTCCTCATCTGGCTCATGATCTATCCCATGATGCTCAAGGTCGACTTCCGGAGCATCAGGAACGCCGGCCGCAAGCCCAAGGGCCTCGCCATCACCCTGGCGGTCAATTGGCTCATCAAGCCCTTCACCATGTACGCCATCGCCTGGTTCTTCCTCAAAGTGGCCTTCAAGGGCCTGATCCCGGCCGACCTTTCCACCGAATACATCGCTGGGGCCGTGCTCCTCGGCGCCGCGCCCTGCACCGCCATGGTCTTCGTCTGGTCCTACCTTTCTGACGGGGATCCGGCCTACACCGTCATCCAGGTGGCCATCAACGATCTCGTCATCCTCCTGGCCTTCGTCCCCATCGTTTCCTTCCTCCTCGGGGTTTCGAACGTCCACGTTCCCCTCGACACCCTCATCCTTTCGGTGGTCCTCTTCGTCGTCATCCCCTTGAGCCTCGGCTACCTGACCCGCCACTATCTCGTGAAGCGCCGGGGCCTCGACTGGTTCGAGACTGTATTCTGCAAAAAGTTCGACGGCATCACGGAGCTGGGGCTCCTGGCGACTCTCGTCATCCTCTTCGCCTTCCAGGGCGAAACGATACTCGCGCACCCGCTGACGATACTCCTCATCGCCGTGCCCCTCGTCCTGCAGACATACTTCATATTCTGGATCGGCTACGGATGGGCGAAACTGTGGAAGGTGCCCTACGCCGTGGCGGCGCCCGCCGGCATGATCGGAGCGTCCAACTTCTTCGAGCTGGCAGTCGCCGTGGCGATCAGCCTCTTCGGCCTCTCGTCGGGCGCCGCCCTCGCCACCACCGTGGGCGTCCTCACCGAAGTGCCCGTCATGCTCCACCTCGTTTCCATAGCCAGGCGCACGAAGCGCTGGTTTCCGGCCGAAGCGGGAGCCGAGGCGAGGGAATGACGCGAGTATTGTTTCTTTGCGTCCACAATTCCGCGCGCAGCCAGATGGCCGAAGCCTTCGCGAACAAGTTCGGGGCTGGGCTTTTCGAGGCCGAGAGCGCGGGGCTGGAGCCGGGGAAGCTCAACCCCCTCGTCGTGCGCGCGATGGCTGAAATAGGCATTGATATATCACACAACGTTACAAAAAGCGTTTTCGCTTTCGCGGCTCAGGGCCGCCGCTACGACATCGTCGTGACGGTGTGCTCGAAGGAAGCCGCCGAGCGCTGCCCGGTATTCCCGGGCGCCGGCAAGAAACTCCACTGGCCCTTCCCCGATCCCTCGTCGCTCGCGGGAAGCGATGAGGAAAAAATGACCGGAACGCGCCGGATCCGCGACCTGATCGAGGAAGCCGTGAAGGATTTCATAAGGGACTTCGGAAACCCTTGACAGGGATTCCCGCGCCGCCCGGTTCACTTCATGAAGAGATTCGGCAGGAATTCGGTGAACCATGGCACGTACGTGATCAGGAAAAGGACGACCAGCATCGCCGGCCAGAGCGGCAACAAGGCCTTGCTCACCTTCTCGATCGTCGTCTTGCCCACCATGCAGCCCACGAAGAGGCTCGCGCCCACCGGCGGCGTCGTCAGGCCGATGCCCAGGTTGAGCATCAGCATTATGCCGAAAGTGATGTCGCTCATCCCTGCCGCCCTGACCACGGGGAGAAGCACCGGCGTCACTATGACGATGAGCGGCGCCACATCCATCACCATCCCCAGAAGCAGGAGGAGGATGTTCACGACGAGAAGGATGAGATAGCGATTGTCGGTGAGCCCGAGGAAAGCCTTCATTACGGCGGCGGGAATCTGGAGGTAGGTCATCATCCAGCCGAAGGCCGAGGCGCAGCCTATGAGGAAAAGCACGATGGCTGTCGTCTTCACCGATTCCATGAGGATAGGCCATAGATCCTTGATCTTGAGCTCGCGGTAGACCACGAAGCCGAGGAAGGCCGCGTACATGACGGAGACGGCCGAGGCTTCCGTGGCGGTGAAGATTCCCGCCGCGATGCCGACGACGATGATGAGGGCGGCGACGAGTGCGACGATGCCGTCCAGGGATATGCGGAGGCTCTCGCGGAGGGGCGGCCTTTTTTCGCGGGGATAGTTCCGCTTGAGGGCGATGATGTAGCAGGCGACGGAAAGCGCGACTCCCAGCAGGATGCCCGGGATGTAGCCCGCGAGGAAAAGCTTGCCCACGGAAACGCCTCCGGCGACCATCGCGTAGATAACCATGTTGTGCGAGGGCGGGATGATGATGCCCTGGCTCGCCGAGGCTACCGTCACCGCCACCGAGAAATCCCTGTCATAACCCTTCTGGACCATCATGGGGATCATGATGCAGCCGGTGGAAGAGACATCGGCCACGGCCGAGCCGGACACGCCGCCGAAGAACATGGACTCGATGCAGTTCACGATGGCCAGGCCGCCGGGGAAGGGGCCTACAAGCACGTAGGCGAAATCCACGAGGCGGCGGGCCACTCCGCCGCGGGCCATGATCGATCCCGCGAGGATGAAGAGGGGTATGGCGAGGAGGGGGAAGGCCTGCATGCTCGCCGCGACGCGCTGCGCGATGACCGCCGGGCCCATTCCGACGGCCGTGGCCGCGAGCAGGGCCGAGATGCCCAGGCTGAAGGAAATGGGTATGCCGACGAGGATGAGAAGGGCGAAGGAACCCAGAAGGATGAGTTCAACCGGCATGGCCGTTTCCCCCTTCCGCGGCGTCTTTCCGCGCCGCGACATCTTGTCGCGCCGCCTCAAGGATTTTCCCCACGACTCTGAAGAAGGCGAACAGTATCATGAGAGCCGCGGAGACGGGCAGGATCAGGTAGGTTATGCCGATGGGCAGGGGAATCGTGGACATCTGGCTCGTCCAGGTGGCCTCGGTCAGCAGGAGTCCGTTGCTGAGAAGGAAGAAGGCGAAATATCCTATCGCCACGTCGATCAGGATCTCGACCACCACGCCGAAGCGTTCAGGGATTTTCTGGGTGAGAATTTTCAGCCTCATGTGGTCGCCGGTCCATACGGCCGCGGCCGCGCCTAGCAGGCCCACCCACATGATGGCCGTCACGGAAAACTCCTCCACCCAGACGGGGCTCTTCTGAAGCACATAGCGCGCGAAAACCTGCCAGCACACGATGACGGACAGGAGGGCCATGAGAGCGGCGGCGAATCCCGTGAGGATCCGCTCCAGCCGGTCGATTATCCTTGAAATCAGGTTCCGCATCCGGGCCTCCCTGCCATGCCGCCCCGCCTTGAGTCCCCTATGCGCTCGGGCGGCGGCCTTCCGGCCGCCGCCCGAGCGTGAGACTGGCAAAACCGCGCCGGACTTATTTCGCCGCGACGATCGCGTCGATCAGGTCTTTGCCGACGACGGGTTCGAACTCTTTCCACACGCCGCTGATCGCCTTCTGGAACTCGGCGACATCCTTCACCTCATTGAATATCATGCCCTTGGCCTTGAGGTCGGAGACGGTCTTGTCGATCATCGTACCCCAGAGCTCGTTGTGCTTCAGCATGGTCTCGTATGCCGTTCCCTCGATTATCGCCTGGATGTTCTTGGGAAGGCCGTCGAAGAGCTTCTTGCTCATCATGAGGAAGTCGGGGATGGAGGAGTGGCGGGTGTAGCTGTAGTACTTGGCCACTTCCTGCATGTTGAAGGAGAGGACGGTGGGCTCGTTGTTCTCCCAGCCGTCTATGACCTTGGTCTGCAGGGCCGAGTAGACCTCGGACTGGCCCATCGGGACGGCGTTGCCGCCGAGGGCGTTGACCGTGTCGATGAGGGGCTTGGACTGCATGACGCGGATCTTGAGTCCCTTGAGGTCGGAGGGAGTGTAGATGGGCTTGGACGCGGTGATCGAGCGGAATCCGGCATCCATGAAGGCCAGCCCCTTGTAGCCCGCCTTGTTGAGGTCGGCCATCAGGCGGTCGCCTATGGCGCCCTGGAGCACGTTGTGCTGGTGCTCGAGGCTTCTCCAGATGAGGGGAAGGGAAATGACCTGGAAGGTGGGGGCGTACTGCCCGACTGGGCCGGACGACACCTTGGCGAATTCCAGGGAGCCGATCTTGATGGCCTCGATGTAGTCCTTTTCCTGGCCCAGCTGGCCGGCGGGGAAGAGGGTGAGCTTGATGTCCCCGTTGCTCTTCCTGGCCAGTTCGTCCGCGAAATAGACGAGGGCCTGGTGCACAGGGTGGCTGTCGGGCAGGACAGACGCGAGTTTCCAGTTGTACTTGGGAGCCGCTCCCGCGAAGCTGACTGCGACGAGCAGGATTGCGGCGATGACCATGAGCTTTTTCATCATGATGGAATTCCTCCTGGCTTTTTGGAATCTTCGCCAATAAGCGTAAGTCGGCTTTACGCCGCTGTCAACAAAAACCCTGTCCGATAAAAACCCTGTCCGATAAAAACCCTTGTCCCCCCTTGCGGGCGGCACTATACTGGGTCCATCGGCACATCGGGGAGGCGCGCATGAATGCGTTGAAGGACAAGAAGGCGCTGGTGACGGGCGGCGGCTCGGGAATCGGGAAGGCCATCGCGCGCGAACTGGCCGGCCAGGGCGCGAAAGTCATCATACACTGCTTCAGCAGCAAGGCTTCGGCCGAAACCCTGGCAGGAGAGATACGAGCCTCGGGCGGAGAAGCCCATGTCATTCAGGCCGATCTCTCGAGCGAAGGCGAAGTCGGCCGCCTGGCCGGTTTCGTGGAAAAGACCTGGGGGAACCTCGACGTCCTCGTGAACAACTCGGGCGATCTCGTCGCCCGCCACAAGCTCGAGGAAATGGACATGGAGTTCTACCGCAAGGTGATGGCGGTCAACCTCGAATCCAACATCCTCGTCACCCGCGCCATGATCCCCCTGCTCAGGAAATCGGGCGCCTCGTCGATCGTCAATCTCGCCTCGCTGGCGGGCCGCAAAGGCGGCCACGGCGGCTCGATCATCTATTCGACCTCCAAGGGCGCCATACTCACACTCACGCGCTCCCTCTCCACGGAACTAGCGCCCTACGGCATCAGGGTGAACGCGGTCGCCCCGGGACTCATCCTCGGCTCGGCCTTCCACGCCATCCACACCACGGAGGAATCCAAGCAGGCGACGATACGCGACATACCCCTGCGCAGGGCGGGCAGCTGCGAGGACGTGGCCCGGGCGGTGGCCTTCCTCGCGAGCGAATACGACGGCTTCATCACAGGCGCCACCCTCGACATCAACGGTGGCGTCTACATGGCATGATATGCTGAAGACAAAGCTGCTCCACCCCGGGATCCTCTCCGCCCTCGCGCGGTCGGGCCACGGCTCCCGGGTGTTGATCGCCGACGGCAATTCCCCCGCGGCCTCGCGCTCGAACCCCGCCTCGGCCAAGGTCTACCTGAATCTCATGCCCGGCGTCGTGAAGACGACCGAAGTCCTCGAAGCCCTTCTGGACTCCATTCCTATCCAGGATGCCGCGATCATGCGGGTATCGGAGGGGGTCGAAGCGCCCGTTGTCGCCGAGTACAAGGCCATGCTTCCGCCCGACATCGAGATACATAGCCTGGAACGCTACGCCTTCTACGACGCCGTCTCCGCCTCCGACACCACCCTCGTCATCCTGACGGGCGACACCCGCCGCTTCGCGAACCTCCTCCTCACCATCGGGGTGGTCAGGTACTGAAGG
>CAZRYP010000111.1:0-7731 GCA_964604295.1 uncultured Treponemataceae bacterium | reverse complement strand
CGATTCATGCTCCAGCCCAGGTACGGACCCCTGAATGCCCTTCTCATCTCGCTCGGGGCTCCTGAAATCACCTGGCTGGGACATCCCGTCACCGCCTACATGGCCATCATCATCCAGGACATCTGGCGAATGTGGCCCTTCATGTTCATGCTTCTCTACGCGGGGCTGACCGCCATCCCCCAGGAGATGATAGAGGCTGCCGACATAGACGGCGCCGGCTTCTGGCTCAAGCTCCGCTCGATCATCGTTCCCATGCTGACCCCCACAATCCTCACCGCCGTGCTCCTGCGGATCATCGACGCCCTCAGGGTCTTCAGCGAAGTCTACGTGATGACGGAGGGCGGTCCCGGATCGTCCACGATGCTTTTTTCCCTCTATACGCACAGACAGGCTTTCGGATACCAGAAGGTGGGCATGGCTTCGGCGATGGCCATTTTCCTCCTGGGAATTTCCATAGCCTTCGCCCTCACCCTGGTGAGAAAGAACATGAGCCTCGATTCCCTCGAGGAAAAGGCCGGGATGTGATGAAGCGGCGCACGAAGAAAAGGATATTGAACTCCCTCATCGCCCTCGTGGCTTTCGCTGTCGTCGCGATCGAGCTCTATCCCATAGTCATCACGGTCGTGAACGGCTTCCGCCGCGACATCGTCATACTTTCGGGGCAGCCCTTCAAGCTCTCGCAGCTGACGCTGCGAAGTTACCAGATGGTGCTGAAGAACCCGGGCTTCCAGCTGGGCATGAAGAACAGCGTCATCGTGGGTCTTCTTTCCACGGGCATCTTCATCGGCGCGCTCGCGTCCTACGGCATCGCGCGGTTCCGCTTCTCCTGGCGCAACGGGCTCGCCTACAGCTTCCTCGTGTTCAGGATGCTGCCGCAGATTTCCCTCGTCATCGCCCTCTACCTGATGTTCTCGACGATCGGGATCCGCGACACGGTGGGCGGCATCACCTTGGCCCACACGAGCTTCAACGTGCCCTATGTCATCTGGCTCCTCCTGCCCTTCTTCACCGCGGTGGACAAAGCCTACGAGGAGGCTGCGATGGTGGACGGATGCAACCGCGGCGGGGTGTTCTTCAGGATATTCCTTCCCATAGTCGCGCCCGGCCTCGTCGTGGCGGCGGTCTTCGCCTTCCTGAATTCCTGGAACGAGTTCCTCTACGCCCTGATCCTCACGGGCGTGAACGCCAAGACGGCGCCGATAGCGATAAACGGGCTACTGGGAGGGGAAACCCTGACCTGGGGCCAGGCTTGCGCTGCGGGAACCCTCATGCTCGTACCCGTCTTCTTCTTCACCCTCGGCATGCAGAAATTCCTCATCCGCGGCATAACCGCGGGCGGCGTGAAAGGATGATCCCATGAATTTCGGTTCTTTATCCCTGGAGCGATTCGACGGAGGCTTCGCCTTGAAGTTGGGCGATTCCGACTTTCTCCGCCATTCCCCCGATTTTCCCCTGCTCTACGCGGGCAAGGGCGAAGCCGAGATTTCCATGCATCATGGCAATTTCGACATAGAGGACGAAATAAGGGAACTATGCGCGTTGGGCGATATCGACGAGAACACGAAGGATGGCGAGCTGTTCGCGGCAACGCTTTCCGACGCAGGCCGCTACTCCACGCGTATATCGATTCGGAAGGAAGCCGGGGGAAGGCTCTCGGCATGCTTCGAGGGGGGCGTGGGCGCGGACAGGTTCAGGATCGCCATTCCCGCCGCGCCGGAAGAACATGTCTACGGCTGCGGGGAGCAGTTTTCCTTCTTCGATCTGCGCGGACGGAAATTCCCGCTCTGGACGAGCGAGCAGGGTGTGGGGCGCAACAAATCCACCAGGGTGACTTTGGAAGCGGATCTCGCCGACAACGCGGGTGGCGACTACTGGTGGACTTTCTTTCCCCAGCCTTCCTTCGTGTCCAGCGCGGGCTACTGGTGCCACATGGATTCCACTGCCTATGCGGTCTTCGATTTCAGGCGGAACGACAGGCATGAGCTCTATACCTGGGCCTTGCCGGGGCGGATCGTGTTCGGTTGCGGCGATGGCGCCGGCGAGGGCGCGGAAGCCGGCGCAGACATGGACGCCGGTCCGGCCCTGTCTTCGGCGGTATCGGCGACGCATGACGCGACGCCTGCCATGAAGGCTGTCCTGGAAGATCAGTCCGGCTATTTCGGCCGCCAGACAGCCCTGCCCGACTGGTGCTACGACGGAGTCATACTCGGGATCCAGGGAGGGACCGATGCCTGCCGGGCCAGGCTCGACAGGGCCAGGTCCATGGGTCTGCCCGTGGCCGGGATCTGGGCACAGGACTGGGAAGGCATAAACATGACCAGTTTCGGCCAACGTCTGCGCTGGGACTGGGTCTGGAACCGTGAACGCTATCCCGGGCTCGATACCGCCATTCGATCGTGGAGGAAGGAAGGCGTCCGCTTCCTCGCCTACGCGAACTGCTACGTGGGAAAGGGCTGGAGCCTCTGCGAAGAGGCGGCGAAACGGGGATTCCTCGTCAAGAATTCCTCCGGCGAGGATTATTACGTGGATTTCGGCGAGTTCCACGCCGGCATCCCCGATCTCACGAATCCGGAGGCCTTCGACTGGTTCGCCGGCTCTCTCGGGAAGAACATGATAGATCTCGGCATGGGCGGCTGGATGGCCGATTTCGGCGAGTACCTTCCCACCGACGCCGTGCTCCACGACGGAAGCCCCGCCCTGCTGGCCCACAATCTCTGGCCGGCCCTGTGGGCCAGGTGCAATCACGAGGCGGTGAGAAGAGCCGGGGCTGAATCCGAAGTGTTCTATTTCATGCGGGCCGGCTTCCGCGGAAGCCAGCGCTGGTGCCCCTCCATGTGGGCGGGGGACCAGAACGTGGACTGGTCGCGGGACGACGGTCTCCCTTCGGCGGTCAGGGCCGCCCTCTCGCTGGCCATGAGCGGACACGGCTGCCATCACAGCGACATAGGCGGCTACACCACCCTCTTCGGCATGAAGCGCACGAAGGAGCTTTTCATGCGTTGGGCGGAACAGGCCGCCTTCACTCCCCTGATGCGCACCCACGAGGGCAACAGGCCCAAGGACAACTGGCAGTTCGATTCCGACGACGAGACCCTCCTCCATCTGGGGAAAATGGCGAAGGCACATGTGGGCTTGAAACCTTACCTGCAGGCCCTCGCCGCGGAGAACGCCCGGCGTGGCATCCCGATGATGAGGCCCATGTTCCTGGAATTCCCCGAAGATGAGGCGTTCTGGTCTCTGGATGATCAGTACATGCTGGGTCCCGACCTCCTCGTCGCCCCCGTGATGACGGAAGGGGCGGTATCGCGCACCCTTCGCCTGCCCGCCGGGGAATGGAAGGATTTCTGGACCGGGAACTCGGTAAAGGCTTCGGACAGGGCGTGGGACCTGGTCGTGGACGCGCCGCTCGGAAAGCCTCCCGTATTCGTCAGGGGCGGAGAGGACAGGAAGCTCGGCGATATCGACCTGGGCCGCCTATAGCAGAATCTCTATATTTTCTCCCATGATTCCCGCATGCGCGCCCTTTTCGACGAGGGGCTTCCGTTCCGGGTGGGCGATGAGCCATTTGTTCTTCATGAAGAGGAATCGCGACTCGGATACAGGCTCCGATGGGGAGGGACCGCCCTGCCCGGCAGCGGCATCGGCTGCGTTGGGTGCATCGGCCGCATTGGCTGCCTCGGCGAGGGGCTTGGGCGCGAAATCGGGAGGCAGCGCATCGTTCGTGCCTCGGGGCAGGACGATGATGCTCTTGAATCCGCCGGAATGGGCCCTGCAGGGGGAGAAATGGAGTACCTCAGGCCAGAGCTCCACGCCAAGCCCCCGGGAGACGAAGAAGCAGCTCAGGCGGGAAGACTCGATGCGGCCGAATTCGTCTATGTCGGATCTGGATCCGAGGATGAGGACGAGGTCGGTGACGGCGATGTCTATCTCGGCTGACTTGTGCCACTCCACCGCGTTCAGCCTGGAGTTGGGGCCGTTGCAGTAGCCCGCCTGGATGTCCGCGCATCCGAAATACATACCCAGATTCGCGAGAAAACGCGGCGTTTCGAAGTCGGCGAGACTGGCGACATAACGGTTGGCCGTCGTGTCGATCTCTGTGATTTTGTCGGCCAGTTCCACCAGCTCGGAGAAATCTTCCTCGAGAATGCGGCCGAAAGGCGCGAACCCCGGATCGGAGGGATCGCGCATCGCGAGTCCGGGATTGGCCCGGCGAAGACGTTCGAGAGCCGGAAGACCGGCGGAAAGCAGGGACGCGATCGAATTCGAAATCATCTGGTATTCTCCTGGCCGCCCCGTCCTGTTCACCTCAGCGCCTCGACGGACCGAAGATCGGACCCAGAAGGGAGAAGACCAGGGCTATGGCGAAGGCCGCGGCGAAGGCCAGGACGATGCCCGCCTTCGCCATGTCTTTTATGGTGAAATATCCCGTGGTATAGGGAATGACGTTGACCGGCGACGTCGTGACGAGGATGACGGCCAGATTCGACGCGAAGGCGGCGGCGAGGGCCAGGAGCCGGGCATCGATGGAAAGGCTCGTGCCCAGGGCGAGGACGAGGGGAACGATGATGGTTCCGGTGAGAGTGTTGGACGAGAAGACGACTTTGATGACGAAGACGCCGAGGACGACGGCCACGAGTCGCCAGAACGGGGCCAGGGAGCCTATGCCGCCCAGGACGGCAGCCGCCGTCCAGGAAGCCGCCCCGCTTCTGTAGAGGCTCATTCCCAGGCAGATGCCCGTCGCTATGAGGAGTATGCCCGCCCAATCGATGTCCTTCTGGATTTCCCTCCATGAAAAGCCGGCCGAACCGGGGAGGAAGAGGAGGACTGCGGCCAGAAGGGCTCCCATCGAAATGGGGATCTTGAATCCCAGGATTTTCCCCAGGGCGGGCGAGAGTACCCAGAACAGAATCGTGAACGCGAAGACGATGCCCGTGGCGATTTCCTGCCGGGTCAATGGTTTCTGGGAGGAAAATTCGCGGCGGAGTTCTTCCCTCCCTCTGGAAAGCCCGGCCTTTTCCGGCGGGAAGAAGAGAATGATGACGAGCCATGCGAGGGGGAGGAGGAGGAGGAGGGGCGGAATGCCGAAGACCATCCAATCCAGAAATCCGATGTTGTAACCTGAAATTTCGGAGAGGAAGCGTAGCGCGATGGGATTGGAACCCGAGCCGGCAGGGGTGCCGAGGGCGCCGAGGAGGGCGCCCCAGGCCACGGCTATCATGAGGGCCTTGCCGAAGCGGCTCTCCCCGGGCTTTTCGCCCTCATCCTGGAGTATGCCGAGGGCCAGGGGCATGAGCATGGCGGAGGAGGCGAGGGCCGTGATCCACATGCTCAGGAAGGCTCCCGCGGCGAGAAAACCGAAGACTATCGCCCTGGTCGAATCGCCGGTGAGCGAAAGGACGAGAAGGGAGAAGCGCTTGGCGAGGCCCGATCGGCCCAGGCATGCGGCGAGGACGAGCACGCCGATGAAGAATATGATGACATCGTCGCCGAAACCCGCGCGGACGATGTCGGCGTAGGTGCCGCCGCCGAGCAGAGCCAGAAGAAGTATGGCGGCGAGCCCGGTGATGTGGAAGGGGAGGGCTTCGGCGATCCAGAGGACCAGGGCGAATGCGAGGACGGCCAGGGAGACACGGCCCTGGGCATCAAGGGCGGCGCCCCGGATGGTGATCCAGGCAGCCGGGATCGGCATGAGCCGGACGAAGGCCAGGAGGGCGAAACCGCCGAGGATAGCCAGGCTCTTTCCGCCGGTAGAGCGCTTCACCGGTCGGCCATTCCCAAGGCCTGGCGCAGGCAGAGGCCGATCATGCTCGGCCTCTCGATGGTGTGGGCTCCCGCGGATTTCAGGGCGGCCATCTTGTCCAGGGCGGAGCCCTTCCCTCCGGAAACGATGGCGCCGGCGTGGCCCATCCGCCTTCCCGGCGGAGCGTGACGTCCTCCGATGAAGGCGACGAGGGGTTTGGAAAATCGGCGCGAGGCGATGGCCTCGGCCGCTTCCTCTTCCATGGTGCCGCCAAGTTCCCCGATGATCACGACGGCGTCGGTATCGGGATCGTCCTGGAAATCGGGCAAAAGCTCGGCGAATCTTGTGCCGGGCACGGAATCCCCTCCCACGCCTATGAGGCTCGACACGCCGAAACCTCCCGCAACGATCATGGCGGTGACTTCGTTGGTGAGGCTGCCGGACCGGGTCATGACACCGATTCTCCCAGGCTTGTAGACCCGCCCGATCCAGTAGGGAAACATGCCCATCATCGCGAGGCCGGGGCTTATGACGCCCGAAGTGTTGCCGCCTACGACTCTCGCCCCGCAGGACAGGGCGGCGGCGCGGATCTGGAGGGCATCGTGGAGGGGTATGCCGTCGGCTATGGTCACTATCTTCTTCATGCCCGCGTCCAGGGCTTCGAAAACCGCGTCCTTGGTGAAGCGCGGGGGGACGAAGAGCATAGCCGCGTCGGCCTCGTGGCAGGCCAGAGCCCGCTTCAGGCTGTGGTAGACCGGCAGGCCGGAAAAGCCCGGCTCTCCGGGTTGCTCAAGCTGTTCCGGTTGCCCGGGCCGCCCAAGCCGATCCTGCCGGCCGGCCGGAATCTTCGCGTCGGCGGCCACGAGAACCCCTTCCTTGCCCGGGGTGACTCCCGCCACCACCCTGGTGCCGAGCTCGAGCATGTGCTTCGTCCAGAAGCCGCCTTCGCTTCCCGTGGCTCCGAAGACGACGACTCTGGTGTCCCTGTCGATGAAGATGCTCATGCTCGGCCTCCGGTTCCGCGGCCGGCGCCACCCTGGGCTGACAGACAGCCCTCGCGCGCCAAGGCTTCAGCCTCGGTATCCATCAGGGGTTCCAGGCCGGCGGCCTTCAGGGTGGCGGCGGCCGCGTCCTCCCCGGTGCCCCGTATGCATACGACGATCGGACACTTCGGCTTCAACGCTTCGATGGCCTGGACGATGCCCTCGGCCATGACATCTGCCCTGGCGATCGTGCCGAAGGTGACTATAAGTATGACCTTGGGGTCATTCTTCACGCAGAGCTCCATCGCCTTGAGGCCCTTGCGGTAGTTGGGGCCGCCGAACTCGAGGTAATTGGCCACCGTGCCGCCCGCGTCCGCGATGAGGTCGTAGACCGTGGTGGTCAGGCCGGCCCCGGCGCACATGAGGCTGATGTCCCCGTCGAACTGGAGATATGGAATTCCTTCCTTGTAGGCCTCGAACTCGATGTCCGACTCGAAGTAATCCCGCCCCGGCTCCCATTCGGGATGACGGAACATGGAGTTGTCGTCGATCGAAAGCTTGCCGTCCCCGGCGATGAGGGCTCCCGATTTCGTGACGAAAAGGGGGTTTATCTCGGCAAGTTCGGCATCCTGCGCCGAAAAGATTCCGTAGAGGCTCTGGGTCAGGGCGGCGAATTTCCTGGCGGTCTCTCCCTCAAGGCCGAGCGAATAAGCCACGCTCCTGGCGCGGAAGGGAAGGAGGCCTTCAGCCATGGGTACGGATTGGCGCAGGATCTTTCCCGGCGCCGTCCGGGCGAGATCCTCGATCTCCACCCCGCCTTCGGCGCAGGCCAGGATGAGGGCGGAGGCGGCCGCGGGGTCGGCCGTGACGGAAAGGTATAGTTCCCTCTCGATATCCACGGCTTCTTCGACAAGGATTCGCCGCAGATCGACAGGAGAACCGAAGAGGGCCGCGGCGGCGTCCTGGGCCTGGTCCCGGTCATGGACCAGGCGGATGAGGCCGGCCTTG
>CAZRYP010000110.1:0-7792 GCA_964604295.1 uncultured Treponemataceae bacterium | reverse complement strand
GCTTCGTGGTCGGAAGCAGCCCAGCGAACCAGCTCGACGGTCCTGGATTTCGCCGACCTGTCCAGGGCTGGCGTATCCTTCCCGCTGGGTACGCGGAACTGCGACGCGGTATCCCGCGGTCTCGTCGCGAAGGCGAACACGAGGGAGGATACGGACCTCTCGTCGATGGCCGAGAGAATCGGCTCAGCGGAGGAAGGCAGACCGTCCGATGCTTCATGCGATTCCCGTCTCGTTCCTGCCTGAGTTTCCTGGGAGCCCGCGGCCTGGAGGAGTTTTTTCCTGACGAGGAACTTTTCCAGGACGTAGCGCAATTCCTCCGACTGGTTGGCGCCCGCGTTCATCCGTGAAAGACCGGCGATGAAAATGTAGCGGAGGAAGGCCCTGATGCCGCGCTCCGAACGCAGGACCGCCCTGAAATGGGCGAGTGCGGTTCGACTTCGGGATTCAGGGAGCTGCGTGTCGGCGGTCCCGCCGAGGACGGCTTCGAGTATGGCGATGCCCGCTCCTATCCTCTCGCAGCCTCTCGCGACGGCGACGATGCCCGGGCCCGGACCGCCGTCCTCCGCCACGGCCTGGGCGAGCCGGGAGAAGTAGGTTTCCGCCTGCTCGCCGGCGTGCGCGGCCGCTTCGGCGACTCCCTGGCCGCCCGCTATCGCTCCCGCGCACGCGTCGACGGCTTCCAGCGCCCTTCCCAGCGCATGGTAGAGGTCGGGCCTGGCCGCTTCCTCGACGGCATCGTCCAGATTGGCCACCCCGCCTCCCTTGAGAGAGGTCCAGAGCCGCTCGTAGCTGCCGTCCAGGTCGTGCACCCTGGTGAAATCGCCGAATATGAGGGTCTTGTAGCCCTCCAGGTCCACATGCCAGCCCTGGGCTTCCAGATCCTGGCATCGGAAAATGTGCCAGAGCCCCGACCTCAGTTCCCTGGCGGCCAGGAAGTTGCGGGGACCGGGATCCAGTTCGAGGGCGCGGGTCAGCGGCAGGGTTCTCATCCTTTTGATGCCGTCCTCTCCCTTTTCCGCGAAGGCGCAGCTGACCGAGATTTTTCCCGAGCTTCTCTGCCAGAAATTGTTGAAGAAGACGAGGACCCTGTTCTCCGCCAGTCCGTTCGAAAAGGCGAATACATTCTCATCCACATGGCCGCCGTCCGAGAAAAAGTCGAAAAGATAGAAGTTCTCCACACCGGCGAAAAGCTTCCTCATCCGCAAAAGCGGGAAAATCTCCTTCTCGTGCCGGGCGACCAAGGCTTCGTCGGGCCTTTCGTCGCGATAGGCCCGCTTGTATTCCATCCCGTATCTTTCGGTGAAGCCTTCGACTTGTCCGTGGCCGAACATCGGCAATCCCGGCATCGTCGCCATCATCGCGCAGACTCCGAAATACTTGTCCCCCGATCCGAACTGGGCCATCGCCGTGTCCTCGTCGGGGTTGCTCATGAAGTTGACGAAGCGCTTCAGGATCTGCTTGTCGAATTCCTGCGTATTCTTGATGGTGAGCCTGTACAGCGAATTTTTCTCGTCCTTGAGCATGTTCATGAAGGCAGAGTTGTAGACCCTGTGCATCCCGAGGGTTCTCGTGAAATAGCCTTCCATCATCCAGAAGGCCTCGGCGAGGAGGAGGGTGTCGGGAGCCTTGACCGCGCATTCGTCGACGACCTCCCTCCAGAACTCGTGGGGCATGGCCTTGTCGAAGGCTTCCTCGCGCATCGAATGCTCGGCGCGGGACGGGACGGCGCCGCCCGAACCGGGGGCCGGATACCAGAGGCGCCGGACATGCTGTCGCGCGAGCACCATGGCGGCGTCGAAGCGGATGATGCTGAAATGGCTCGCGACGTGGAGTATCCTCTCCCTCACCGCCGCGCGGGCTTCGGGGTTCAGGAAGTCTATCTGGGCCGTGTCGTTCCACGCCATGCCGGTGCCGTCGTTGCCGTGGTAGATGTAGTGCGACTTCCCCGTCCTCCGGTCCATGCGCTTGAAGACGACGGCGGCGTCCGTCCTCGAGTAGTAATGATCCTCGAGCCAGAGGCCGATAGAGGGATTTTCCGACAGATCCGGTCCGTTGAAGGTATAGCCCGGGAAGGGGCAGTGGTCGGAGCCGATGAAGAGTTCGGGCCTTTCCCTGATCCATGCCGAATCCATGCCCGTGTGGTTGGGAACCATGTCGGCCGCGAGCCTGATGCCCCTCCAGAGGCAGCGTTCCCTGAGGGTGTCGAGGGCGGCCCAGCCGCCTAGTTCGGAAGCTATCTCGTAATCGAAGAGGGAATACGCGGATGCGGCGGCCTCGGGGTTCCCGCAGTAGCGCTTGATCTTCTCGCTCGCCGGGCTTCTCTGCCAGATGCCGATGAGCCACAATCCGTTGAGGCCCCTGGAGGCCATGACGTCGAGCTCCTCTTCGGGGATCTCGTCGAGCCTCTTGATGGGCTTTCCGTAGGCCACCGAAAGTTGGTGGAGCCACACGAGGGCATTCTTGGCGAGAAGGACGAGGGAGGGCATCCAGTCCCTGTCCTGGGTGAATTTTTCGTATTCATGGAGGGCGGAGGAATACTCGTAGGCCGCTGCCGGTCCCGGCCCGGGAGGAAAGCGCGGAGTCTCCTCCTCGCGGATCAGGTCGAGGCTCCTGAGGATTTTAGCGCCGATTTCCTCGAACGTGGCGCCCCAGTTATCCCGGATCCAGCCGAGCTGGGCTTCCAGCGATTCCGGCGCTGCCCTGGCCGGCATGCGAAGCAGTTCGACGAGATCCACGGCCTTGCCCGCGGGACCGAAGGCAGGCAGTTCCCGGCTCATCCTTTCGATCGCTTCGAAGGCCTGCCTGTAGCTTGTCTTGGCATCCACGCTCCCAGGCACAGGTCCCGCGGCTCGGAGGCCGTCATCGAAGAGAAACCGGAAAGGCGAGAAAGCGGGATTTTCGTTGGCCATCTTGAGAAGGATCAGCTCCTCGAAGGCTAGTTCCCTGTTCGGAACCGCCGGCGCCCCGGATTCTACGGCGCTGCTGCCTTCAAGCCAGTCCTCGACCTGTGCCGTACCCCTGTAGACTTCGCGCGGGGGAAACTGGGCGCTGAACTCGCGAAGCAGGGTCTCGTGACCCGAATCGCCGATATCGCGCCTGACCGCGTCGGAGAGGCGTTCGATGACATCGGGCAGGACTCTCTCCCGGTAGATCCTCAGGACGATGTGGAGTATCTCGTCGATGAGGCCCATGGCGTTGAGCCTGCCCGCGCTCAAACTGCCGGTGTCCTGGTCCGCGATCCTGCCCTGTTTCCTCAGCATGTCGGCGAAGTTGCGCGCTGCGGGAAAATCCGGGATGACGAGGTTCCCGGTCGTCCTGAAGAGAGCGGAACCGATTCCGAGCATGGAGCGGATCCTCGCGTGGACGTGGAATTCCATGATCCGGTCTCCGGAGGAAAATGCCGAGGAAGCGCCTTCGAGGGCCGATAGTCTGCATGCGAACGCGCGTTCGGTCTTGGTTCTCATGGGACAACTATAGCGCCGCCATCCGGCCTATACAAGCTGAAATATGGCGCTACACATAGGCCGGATCATCTGGTATACTTACACAACCACAACGGAGGTAAAAGTGTCAGTCTCGGTTGAACACGAAAAACGGAAGGAAGAAATTCTCGACAAGGCTCTGGATGTCTTCGTGCTCGAGGGCTACAAGGACACGACATTCCAGAAAATCGCCGAACGCTGTGGAATTACGAGAACGATTCTCTACCTCTACTTCAACAACAAGAAGGAAATATTTTCCTCCTGCATAAAGCGTTTCATGGGCAGGCTCGAGAACGAAATCAGGGATATAGCGGGAAGGGAAGGGACGAAGTGCGCCGACAAGCTGATCGCCATCGGCGAGATGGTGGTCCACGCCTGCGCGACGGAGTCGAAGCTTCTCTCCGTCGTGCTGGACTATCTCCTGAAACTCAAGCTGGCCGGAGGCGATCCCGACGAGCGGGTGAGGCGAAGGACGGTTCGGATGCGCCACATCCTGGCCATGATCATCATCGAGGGGAAAAGGAAGGGCGAATTCTCCATGGCGGTCTCAGGCAGGGCGACAAGCGAATTATTCTATGCCCTGATCGAAGCCGCGGTATTCAGGATCACCGTACTGGGGCAGAAGGACGCGTCCGTGCTCTCCGAATCCCTCGGACTCCTGGCCTCCAGCATCAGCGCCGCGAAGGGCGATCCGGCCGCTTCCGAGTGAACACATAGGCGCGACCGGTTTCCGGGGCGAGGGGCCTGAGTGCGCGCAGCCTTATTGCCTCTCGTCTCCCGACTGCTCCACCAGGCCCATCCTGATTTTCCCGAGCATGGAAGTCCTTGCGACCACCTTGGCCGTGAAAAGACTGTTGATATTCTTCTCGTAATTGAGAATCCTGGAGATGTAGTCCAGCGTGGTGACGGGAGCTCCCTTCTGGGAGACCCTTGTTCTCCCCGCGTTGTACATGGCCAGGGCAGATACTTCGTTGCCGGACAGATCCAGGACATGCTTGAAGTACTTGATCCCCTCTTTGGAATTGTACGCCGGGTCGAAGGCCTGGGAATCGGTGAGTTCGGGGAAAGTCAGCGAATTGAGCTGGAAAAGTCCCCTGTCGGTGGTGTCGGCGTTCTGGTTGAGGGCTTTGGGATTGAACCGGCTCTCCTCGTAGGCGATCGCGAAGGCGAGGCTCGCGGGTATTTCATGGCTGACGGCGTTTTCGAGGATGGCCACGGCTATGGCAGGGGATTTTGTGAGCGAGGCGAAAAAACCGACGACGCTGGAACGGGTTCCGGAATTCTGGTAATACGCGGCGACAGGATCGGTGCTGTTCTTCTCTTCGATGCTGGCCGGAAGTTTTTTTGTATAGGTAGCGAGCGACAGGATCTCGCTGTCGAGCTCCAGGTTGACGTTCGGGGATGGGCTGCAGGCGATGCCCAACAGTCCGAAGGCGAGGGCTAAAAACACTGCTCCCTTGGCTCTCAGCGGTCTGTAAAAAAGCATTCTCAACAGTAACTCCTTGCACGGAAAGGCAGTAAGCCCTACCGTTACTTTATGTCTTCATTGTCAAGGATAGGATCGATATGGTCAAGTGGTCGGGAAAGCCGGTCCTCGCCCTTAACAAAAAGGCGTTTTGACTCCATACTGGCTCCCATGCACAACGCAGCCATCCGGGTCATCGTGACCGGCGGAACCTTCGACAAGCACTACGACGAAATCAAGGGCGAACTCACTTTCAGGGACAGCCACCTGCCGGAAATCCTCACCAGGGCGCGGGTGAAAGTCCCCGTGACCGTGGAGATGAACCAGCTCATAGACAGTCTGCAGATGCAGGATGAAAACCGCATGTCCGTCCTTTCTTCCTGCAGGAAGGCGGAGGAAGACAGGATCATCATCACGCACGGCACCGACACGATGACGATGACGGCATCCCTTCTGGGCTCGGCGGGGCTCAAAAAGACCATAGTCCTCACCGGGGCCATGGTGCCCTACAGGGTCCAGGATTCCGACGCTCTCTTCAACTTCGGCTCCGCCTTCACCGCCGTCCAGCTCCTGCCCGAGGGGGTCTATATCGTCATGAACGGAAAGGTCTTCCACTGGGACAAGGTGAGGAAGAACAAGGCGCTGGGCCTATTCGAAGAGACGGGAAGCGACTGATGGCCAGGCGGAAGGATGCCGACAAGCGCCAGCTCATCCTGGGCGAAGCCAAGCGCATGTTCGCCGACGGGGGCTACGATGGCACTTCCATGGGGGGCCTGGCGGGAAGGATCGGCATTCCCGTCGGAAGCCTCTACACATACTTCGACTCCAAGGAAGTCCTGCTGAACACCATCATCGAAGAAGGATGGAACGACTTCTCGCGCTACCTGGAGCGGGGCCTCTCGGGCGGGGAGGGCGGCTCAGGTCGGGAACCTCCCCTGTCCAGGCTTGCCTTCCTCGTGCGCCGCGCCCTTCCCGAACTCTTCGACGACATCGATCTTATCGCCATACTCCTTGCCCAAGCGGACAGCGGCTCCCGCCTGGGGGAAAAACTGGAGCATATGGCAACCCTGATCACCTCGATCATCGCGGACTACAGAAAGCAGGGAGGGGAAATCGTCGCCATGGAGATACCCACGCTCAGGGCCGGCCTCGCCGTCATGCTTCTGGGAAGCCTCGAATCGATACGCCTGATCCATCGGACAGGCATAGATCTCGCCGCGGGCGATGTCATCGCTTTTCTTGTTTCGACAGTTGAAGGCGCCCTGGGCTGTTCGCTCCCCGATGTCGGCGAGCGGAGGGCTTGAGCGGGCTCTTGGCTATGAGCCAGCGTTTCACGACAGGTCCCGCCAGCCACACCAGGGGCAGGAGGAATCGCGTTTCCCACCTCACCTCCTCATAGTAGTCCTCGAGAGTCTTCCTCCTGAAGCGCAGGAGGGAATCGGCATAGTCCGAGTCCTCGTACCAGCCGCAGTGGAAATCGGCCCTGGCGAAGATGGTCTCGGGGAGGAAGGCCGAGTTGCCGAGGCCGTAATACCTGAAGATCCTGTCGAGATAGGCCCTGAAGGATGTCCGGCACAGGGAGCCGCCGCCGATGTCCAGGGTTTTGCCTGCGGCTTCCGGGAGGGATGCGGCGGCGGCGAAGGCGCGGCCCGCGTCTTCCGTATGGATTACCTCGAGACGCGTTTCGGGAGGCATCGAGAAAAGCAGGGGGTCGAAGGGAAGCCATTTCGCCCATACCACGTAGGAAAGCCTGAGTATGGCAAATTCGAGGCCCGAGGCCTTGAGCAGGGACTCGCATTCGACTTTCGTCCGGCTGTAGGTATCCGTAGGCTTCAGCTCATCCCCTGCCTTGATCCAGAAATCCCTGAGCCTGTCGCCATAGATGGCGATGCTCGAGGCCAGCACCAGCCTTGGAGTTTTCTCGGCATCGCGGCACGCGCCGATGACGTTTTCCGTGCCGCCCACGTTGATTCCCCAGGTCCTCTCAGGGTCTTTGTCGGCGGCGGGAGGAATGAGGGCCGCCAGGTGGATCACGGCGTCCGGGCCGTCCGGGAATGCCCCGAAAGCCCGATCGATGTCTGTCCTGGACCGTATGTCGCCGAAAACTGTCTTGCAGCCTCTCCATTGCGTGGTGAGAAGCTTCCTGAAACCGGCTCCCGCCCGCCTGAGCGCGGTGGGGCTTTCGAATACAGCCACGCAATGCCCAGCCGACAGGCAGGCGCTCACCGTGCTCCGGCCCACATTGCCGAATCCGCCAGTCACCAGGATATTCAAGGCTCACCTCCGGTCCATGACTCTCTATAAGGAAGTATACTATAAATGAACAGTCATTCAAATATAGGTTGCGGAAAAAAGAGGCCCGGCGAGGGGAAGCCAATCGGGATGACTCCGGCGATGGAGGCGGATCGGCTGGTCGACGGCGGGGGCGCTTCCTGTCGCCTCTTATTGACGATAAACGCTGTCCTGACGTACACTTCGGCCCATGATCACCATCCATGAACTGCGCAGAAAATACATAGAATTCTTCAAATCGAAGGGCCATACTGAGATCAGCGGCAAGTCCCTGGTGCCCGAGAACGATCCCTCGGTGCTCTTCACGACGGCGGGAATGCATCCCCTTGTTCCCTACCTCCTCGGGGAAGCCCATCCTGCGGGCAAGAGACTGACCGACTATCAGAAGTGCATAAGGACCGGCGATATCGAGGAAGTGGGAGACGAGGCCCATCTCACCTTCTTCGAAATGCTCGGCAACTGGTCTCTCGGGGATTACTTCAAGAAGGAATCGATAGCTTTTTCCTGGGAATTCCTGGTCTCGCCGGACTGGCTGGCCCTCGATCCCGGCAAG
>CAZRYP010000109.1:0-7817 GCA_964604295.1 uncultured Treponemataceae bacterium | reverse complement strand
GATCACGAGGTCGAAGCTCCCTCCCCTGAAGAGGTCCAGGGCCGAGTCCTCCGTATACGCGCAGGTTACCCTCGGGATCGTATTGAGATTGAGCTTGAAGTACTCGCCGTAAATCTGCTCGGTGAGCACCCCGTCCGATTCCACGACGAAGGAATCGTAGAGGCTGCCCACGAGGAGCACCTCGCGCACCCTGAAGCGCATGAGATCGTGGTAGATGTTGCGTTCGCGCCGCTGCTGGTCGTAGGCGGCCACAAGTTCGTTGAAATACATATATCCATGATAACCTACCTGCAGAAAGAACGAAAGCGACGGTTATTTCCTTGACCTGCCCATGGCGGCTGTATATGATCTCTGTTACTCTTCGAAGGAGCATATTTTGCAGCCGGAGCGGAAGCCCGGCGGATGCCGGAGTATCAATCCATGAAAAATCTCAAGCTCGGCGCGGCCCGACCCGATTTCAGCCGCAAGGTCATCGATGTTCAAGGCGTCATGGTAGGACGGGATTTCGTCGTCATCGCGGGTCCCTGCTCCGTAGAATCGGAATACCAGACCATCCAGACCGCCATAGCGGTCCAGAAAGCCGGAGCCAACATGCTCCGCGGCGGGGCTTTCAAGCCCAGGACCTCGCCCTACGCGTTCCAGGGTCTCGGACTGAAGGGACTCAAGATCCTCGACAAGGCCAGGAAAGAGACTGGTCTGCCCATCGTGACCGAGGTCGTGGACACCAGGGATGTCTCCTGGGTCGGCGAGTACGCGGACGTCCTCCAGATCGGCGCCCGCAACATGCAGAACTTCTCTCTCCTTAGGGAAGTCGGCAAGTCGGGGAAGCCCATCCTGCTCAAGAGGGGCATGTACTCCACGCTCGAGGAATGGCTGAACTGCGCGGAATACATCCTCGCCGAGGGGAATCCGAACGTGATCCTCTGCGAACGCGGAATACGCACCTTCGAGACCTATACGAGGAACACCCTGGATCTCTCCATGATCCCCGCCGTACACAAGGAAAGCCACCTTCCTGTCTTCGTCGATCCCAGCCACGGCACGGGCATACTCTCCATGATCGAACCCATGAGCCTGGCGGCCATGGTCGCGGGAGCCGACGGTCTCGAGATCGAAGTCCACATCGATCCGCCCAGCGCCCTCAGCGACAAGGATCAGCAGCTGACCGTCAGCCAGTTCGAGAGTCTCATGGACAAGCTCAAGAGAATGAGGATCTTCCTCGGAAGCCTCGGGGAACCCGGGCAGGGCACGGAGGTCCCGACGACGGAAGAACGGGCCGATGCGCAGGAACCCAAGACTTTCGCCGACGCGGTCGACTGAAGGTCCTGCCGTGGGAAACGAGAAAAGCGGATCCATGCTCGACACCATCGCCTTTTGCGGCATCGGGGGAATAGCTTCGCGAATCGACAGGGTGAAGACCCTTGTCGTCACCGACAGGAAGATATTCTCCCTTTTCGGCGCCGGCTTCCCCGACTGTCCCATCGCCTTCGTCCCCGAGGGCGAGGCGGCCAAATCCTGGGATGCCCTCTCCGATCTCTACGGTCAGTTCGTCGCCGAAAAGCTGGACAGGAGCTGGAGCCTTCTCGCCATCGGGGGCGGCACGGTCAGCGACGTCGCGGGCTTCGCGGCCCACACCTGGATGAGGGGCATAGGATTCCTTACTGCGCCCACGACGCTTCTGGCCATGACCGATGCGGCGCTCGGGGGGAAGAACGGCATAGATTTCCGCGGCTACAAGAACATCGTGGGTTCCTTCCACCTTCCCTCCGCCATATTCTGCGACACGGAAACGCTCAGGACTCTCGACGCGAGGGAATTCGCCTCGGGGATGGCGGAAGTGATCAAGCACGCTATCATCGACGGCGAGGAATATTTCCGCTTCTTGGAGGCTTCGCTGGTCTCCCACGGTACCGGGGAAGGTTTCGATTTCCGAGCCTGCCCCTCGTCCCTCCTCGAGCGCCTTATCAGGGAATCCCAGCGGATCAAGACGGGCATAGCCGAGCGCGATCCGAAAGAAGCCAGGGAGAGGAGAATCCTCAACCTGGGCCACAGTTTCGGGCACGCCATCGAGATCGCGTCGGGTCTTCCCCACGGCCACGCGATATCCCTAGGCATAGTCCTGGCTTCCTCGTTCTCCGAACGGATGGGCGGCATGAAGACGGCCACGGCTGCGAGGATAGGTGAGCTGCTATCCGGCTACGGTCTGCCCGTGGATTACGCGCGGATCGTGAAGCCCATAGGCTCCCGTGTGGCTGAAGCTCTCCTGATGGACAAGAAAAGGGAAGGCGATTGGATGAATCTCGTCATTCCCAGGGAAATCGGAAGAGTGGGCGTGGAAAAAATCGCGATCACCGAACTCAGGGCATTTCTGGATGAGGTCCTTCTATGAACAGTTTCGGCAGGATTTTCAGGATCGAGCTCTTCGGCGAATCCCACGGTCTGGAAGTGGGCGTCCTCATAGACGGCTGTCCTCCGGGTCTTCCCATCGCCCTTGAAGACTTCGAGGCCGATCTCGCGAGAAGAAGGTCGGGGGCGGCCGGCACGACGCCCAGGAGGGAGGAGGACCGGCCCCGCATCCTCTCCGGCATCCACGGGGGGCGGAGCACGGGCTCCCCCATCTGCATTGCCTTCCCCAACGCCGATACGAGATCCCAGGATTACGGGCAATTCGCCGATGTTCCCAGACCCGGACACGCCGATTTCACCTCCCGGATCAAATACGGAGGCTTCGCCGATCCGCGCGGCTCGGGACACTTCTCGGGACGCATCACGGTGGGCCTTGTGGCGGCCGGAGTCATAGCCAAGAAGATCCTCGCGCCCGCGGCATTCAGCACGGCCATCCTGGCAGCCGGCGGGCAGTCGGCGGCAGCGGCGGCCGTGGCCGCCGCTGCCGCGGACGACGACTCCGTGGGAGCCGTCGTCGAAACGAGGGTTTCCGGCCTGCCCGCCGGCCTCGGCGAACCCTTTTTCGGCGCCTGCGAAAGCATGATCGCCCATGCCCTCTTCGCCGTGCCGGCGATACGCGGGGTCGAGTTCGGCGACGGCTTCGCCGCCGCTTCCATGCGGGGCTCCGCCCACAACGATCCCTTCGTCGACGCCTCGGGCAGGACTCTCAGGAACGGCGCCGGCGGCATGAACGGGGGCATCACGAACGGAAACGAACTCGTCGTCCGCGCCGCCGTCAAGCCTACCTCCTCGATAGCCAAAGCCCAGGACACCTTCGACTTCCGGCGCGGCGAAATGACTCGCCTCGTCATCGAGGGACGCCATGACGCGTGCATCGCGCTGCGGAGCTCGGTGGTCATCGAAGCTGCCGTAGCCATAGCCCTCGCCGATCTATCCCTCATCGCGATTGCCAGCGCCCCGGTTCGGGGCGACAAAGAATGGAGGAATACATGACTCTCGACGATCTGCGCCTCGACATCGACAAGATCGATGCAAAAATCCTGTCCCTTCTGAACGAAAGGATGGAGAAGGCTATCCTGACCAAGAAGCTCAAGACATCCATCGAGGATAAATCCCGCGAACTGGCGGTTCTTGACAAGATCCGCCGCTCGAGCCACTGCCTCGTCGAACCCAAGTTCTCCGTGGACATCTTTTCCTTCATAATCTCCGAGAGCAAGCGCCTCCAGACCATGAACTTCAAGACCATCGGTTTCCAGGGCGAACATGGAGCCTACAGCGAAGTGGCCGCCCGCGCCCTCCTTCCCCAGAGCGCCATGATGCCCTGCAGGGAATTCTCCGATGTCTTCGAATCGGTGGAATCGGGACTCTTCGACTGCGGCATCGTTCCCGTGGAGAATACGCTCGGCGGACTGGTGGGTCCGGTCAATTCCATCCTCATCTACACGAACCTCAAGATCGTCGCCGCCGTCGACATGCCGGTAAAACATTGCCTGGTATGCGTCCCCGGCACCGATCACAGGGAACTCAGGCACGTATGGTCGCACTCCCAGGCTCTGGCCCAGTGCAGGAACTTCCTCGTGCGCAACCATCTGGAGGCCGTCCCCTTCTACGACACCGCCGGCGCGGCGAAATCCATCGCCGAAACCCGCCCCAAGGGAGTGGCCGCCATAGCCAGCAAATTCTGCGCCGACCTCTACGGCCTCGAGATCATCAAGGAAGACATACAGGATTCGGTCCACAACAGGACCCGCTTCTTCGTCCTCTCCATGAAGGACGGGGAGGAAGGCGGGGACAAGTGCTCCGCCGTCTTCACGGCCGGCGACAAGGCCGGTTCCCTCTTCGCCGTCCTCAGCGTATTCGCCGATGCTTCCATCAATCTCACCAGGATCGAGTCCGTACCCGATACGCCGGGAAAGTATGCCATCTTCATCGATTTCGAAGGCTCCATCAAGGATGGGAAAGTCGCGGCGGCGGTCGGGAAGGTATCGAGTCTCGCCGACGATTTCAGGGTACTCGGCTGCTACAGGGAAACGAGGCTGATGTAATGAAGATATTCATACTCGGAACGGGAAGGATGGGAGCCTGGCTCAGCGAGGAGCTGTGCTGGGACCATGAGGTCTGGGTCCATGACAGGGATCCTCTCAAGATGAAGTATTTCATGAAGGTACACAGGATACTCGACCTAGACGAGCTCGACGCCGTCCGGCCCGACCTCTTCATAAACTGTGTCGCGCTGGGGAAGACGACGGAAGCCTTCGATGCCGTCCTGCCCCATATTCCGGAAACCTGCATGCTCGCCGACATAGCCTCGGTCAAGAACGGTCTCGAGGAATACTATTCCAGGATCGGACGACCCTTCGTCTCGAGCCACCCGATGTTCGGACCGACCCTCGCCAATATCAGGGATCTCCACGACGAGAGCGCCATCATCATCACCGAGTCATGCGAAAAGGGCAAGGCATTCTTCAGGGATCTCTACTCCAGGCTCAAGATCCGCATTTTCGACTACAGCTTCGAGGAACACGACAAGACCGTCGCCTATTCCCTCGCGACGCCCTTCGCCTCGACCATGGTCTTCGCGGCCTGCATGAAGAAACAGGACGCTCCCGGCACGAATTTCAAGCGGCACATGACGATAGCCAAGGGGCTGCTCTCCGAGGACGACAGGCTGCTGACCGAGATAATGTTCAATAATTATACGATCCGCCAGCTGGAACTCATAAACTCGAAGCTGGCCTACCTCTCGCATATCATCCGCCAGCGGGATTACGAGGAGATGAAAAAGTTCCTCGATGCGCTGAGGGCCAACATAGCCGACTGAAGTCCCAGGGCAGGCGGGCGCGGGATCCCCGATGTCCGCCTCACCTCAATGGCAGATGGAGGCGAGGTCCGGAAAGAATCCCGGCCAGGATTTGGCCACGCACTCGCTTCCTGCGATGACCACCTCCCTTTCCGCTCCCAGGGCCGATATCGCCGCCGCCATGGCGATCCTGTGATCCCCGCAGGCGTCGACAGTCCCGCCCCTGATGCGCCCGCCCTCTATGATCATGGTTTCGCCATCGATTCCTGCCTCCACCCCGAGGGCGCCCAGCATCGCGACGAGGCTCGCTCCCCTATCGCTCTCCTTCCCTTTCAGCCTCTGGACGCCCCTGATAGCTGACTTGCCCCCGCATGAGGCCGCGAGGGCAGCCAAGGGGGGAAAGAGGTCGGGACAATCGGTCGCGTCGAATCCGAAGGCTTCGAGCCGATCCCTTCCGACGCTCAGCACATCGCCCTCGGCGCTGACGGCCGCCCCCGCGGCGCGCACTGCCTCGAGGATGGCCTTGTCGGGTTGGCTCGAAGCGGACTGAAGTCCCCTGATTTCGAGTCGCTCACCCACTGCGGCGACAGCCGCCGCCACGATGAGGAATGCCGCGCCGCTCCAGTCCCCTTCGACGAGGAATCGGGCAGGCTTGTAGCTCTGCCCTCCCCTTATGGAAAACATCGAAAAATCATCGTTTCTCTCGATGGAGACGCCGAAGGCCGAGCAGGTGTCTATGGTGAGATCCAGGTAACCCCTGCTCACGGCCCGGGCTACGCGCAGTTCGGAATCTCCCGCGGCCAATGGCAGGGCGATGAGAAGCCCGGTCAGGAGCTGGGAGCTCTCGCCGGCGTCGATGCTTGCCTTCCCTCCCCGCAGCGGCCCCCGGATCATGATCGGGGCGAAACCTCCCGTCGTGGAGCACTCCGCGCCCAGGGCTCTCAAGGGGGATTCCACCAGTCCCATGGGCCTTCCGGAGAGCGAGCCGCGGCCTATGAGCCTCGTGTCCGCGCCGAGCAGCGCCGCGATGGGCGAAAACATCCTCATGCAGAGGCCCGATTCCCCGCAATCCAGCTCCAGGGTCCCTCCGGGCGCGAAGCCCTTCATCCCCCGCCCGCCTGTCCCGCCAGGCTCCCCCGCGAAGAGGGGCGAGCCTTCCATCCTTATCGTTTTACCTTCCATGCGCACCGACGCGGCCAGATCACGGGCGATCCTCAGGGCGGACTCCGAATCGGCGCAGAGTTCCCCGCTCTCCAGCACGCTCATGCCCCGGGCCATCGTTGCGCAGGCTATGGCTCTCTGCATGGAACTCTTGGAGGAAGGAGCATCGATACTCCCGGATACAGATCGTTTCCCGCAGCGGATTGTCATAAGCAGATATATAGCATGACTCGGACTTGCGCGCCATGCCGTCCATCGCAGAAAAAGGGCTGCCCGGTTGCCCGGGCAGCCCTTCGAGGCGCCTTGTTCCGCTGGCCTTTCCCTGCCTTTCCGGCGGGGATTCGCCCTCACCTCGTCACACGAGTCCCTGGGCCAGCATGGCGTCGGCCACTTTCTTGAATCCCGCGATATTGGCTCCGACAACGTAGTTGCCTTCGAATCCGTACTTGCTCGCCGTTTCGACGCAAGCCTTGTGTATGCTGATCATGATTTCATGGAGCCTGTGGTCGACTTCCTCGGCGCTCCAGGCCAGTCTCATGGAATTCTGGCTCATCTCCAGGCCCGAAGTCGCGACGCCGCCCGCATTGGCGGCCTTGCCCGGGGCGAAGGGGATCTTCTTCTCGATGAAGAGTTTCCAGGCTTCCGGCGTGCAGCCCATGTTGCTCACTTCGACGACGGTCATGACGCCGTTGGCTATCAGGGTCTTCGCGTCCTCGCCGTTGAGCTCGTTCTGTATGGCGCAGGGCATCGCGATATCGACTTTCTGGAGCCATGGCTTTTTTCCCGCGAAGAACTGGGCCTTAGGGAACCTTTTAGCGTAGTTTTCCACCTTGTTCCTGTCGATGACGAGCATCTCGTTGAGATAATCCCACTTTTCCTGGGTGCCGACGCCTTCGGGATCGTAGATATAGCCGTCTGGACCCGATATGGTCACGACCTTGGCTCCGAGCTGGGTGGCTTTTACGCAGACGCCCCAGGCCACGTTGCCGAATCCCGAAACCGAGACTGTCTTGCCGGTGAGGGAGTCCTTCCCGAGCTTGAGCATCTCGTTCGCGAAGTAGGTGGCTCCGAATCCCGTGGCTTCCGGACGCACGAGGGATCCGCCGAAGGACAGGCCCTTGCCCGTGAGGACGCCGGTGAATTCGTTGGCGAGCCTCTTGTACTGTCCGAAGAGGTACCCAACTTCCCTGCCGCCCACGCCGATGTCTCCGGCGGGAACGTCGGTGTCGGCGCCGATGTGCCTGAAGAGTTCGGTCATGAAGCTCTGGCAGAAATGCATGATCTCGTTGTCGCTCTTGCCGTTCGGATCGAAGTCCGAACCGCCCTTGCCGCCGCCCATGGGCAAACTCGTGAGGCTGTTCTTGAAGGTCTGCTCGAATCCGAGGAACTTGAGCGTGGAGAGCGTGACCTTGGGATGGAATCGAAGCCCGCCCTTGTAGGGGCCGATGGC
>CAZRYP010000108.1:0-7856 GCA_964604295.1 uncultured Treponemataceae bacterium | reverse complement strand
TCCTCCTTCCCTCGTCGAGCATGCCCATGCTTCCTTCCGTCATCGGGATAGACAAGATCGCGCATTTCTTCCTTTTCCTTTTTTTCACTCTCTCCTATGTGCTGGAGTTCAGGCATGAGAGGGGCCGCCTGCCCGGCTTTCTCCACGCTGTCCTCCTCGTCCTCTTCTTCATCGTCATGTCGGAAACGCTGCAGCTTTTTACCGCTTCAAGGCATTTTGAGCTTCTGGATATGGCATTCGACGCAGCCGGAGCCGGCGCGGCCTTCATCGCGACGAAAGTTGCCTTCGGTTCCCGGAAAGCCTGAGAACCCCCGTTGCCGCCCGCAGATGGCGTCTTCCCGGCCGGTGCTCGAGGCAGGGCGCGGGCATAAAAAAACGGCGTCTCATGCGAAACGCCGCCGAAAGGAATCCTTTCTGTTTTGATATTGGTTTTAAATTATTCTTACATGACTTTCATAAATTGCAAGACAAGGCTGCATCCCTGTCTCGGTATCATGATCCCCCATGGCCCGGGGATTCGCAAGGCCATACTTCAAAAACGGTTGTAGACATTGGTCTACAACATGCTATCCAAGCTCCGATAGCGCGCTTTTGTGCTGTCTTCTTCCCTGATTTCGCCATATTTCCTTTGTCGGCACACTCATTCCATGGTATAAATACCTGAGAATCGATCATCGGGAGAGGCATTTGCGGCAACCGCCCACCTCCCGAGGGTAAAGGGTCTTCATGACAAAACCAGGGGCCGAAAGGCTCTCGCCGTCGCTTTTCCGAAAAACCGGCCTGCTCTTCGCCGGACTTTCGGGACTCTATCTCATGGTTTTCATCGCCGCGCTTCTTTTCAAGGAAAGCCTTCCGAACCAAGTTTCCGTACGGACGCCACTCCTGATCACCATGGGCATGTGTACGGTCCTCTTCACCCTGAGCGCCCTCTACGATTCGCTGAGCTGGCTGCAGCCCCTCATACTTCTCGTCATGACGCCCCTGTCCATGCTTCATGACACTTCCTCGATGTTCAGCCTGGGCGCATTCATCGCCGCGGAAATCCTCATGTATCGATCAGGCTATTTCGAACGCCGCAAACTGGTGAAGTTCGCGCTCTCCATCGCCTACTTCTATCTCTGCGAAGTGTTGATGGGCATCAGTTCTGGCGCGAGCATCCTGGAAATTATCAGCCCTATCCTGTTCATGACCCTCTTCCTTGCCTTCCTCATGATCGTCTACGGCGACAAGTGGATAGTCTACCTCAAGGTGCCCAAGCCTCCGCTATCCCTGGCCGCCATGAAGCTGACGAAAAAGGAAGCCGAATACCTCAAGGCCCTGCTCCACGGCCGGCTCGTGAAGGAGATCGCGATCGACGGGGGAGTGAAGGAATCGACGGTACGGAATACCCTCGCGAGGGTCTACAGGAAATTCGACGTCCAGGACAAATCAGCCCTCATGGCGAAGTGCGAAAATTTTTCCATAACGGACTGAACGGATAAAATTTCCTATTGTATCTTTTATCCGGATTCTTTATCGTGAGGCCAACAGAGGTTCCCATGCACGCCACCACAGCCGCACGCGGCGAACTCGCAGGACTAACGGCGGAGACGATCATGCCGGCCGCGCTGAAGGCCGCGGACAGTTTCGCCACCCTTTACGCCATCATAGCCAGGCTCCGGGCCCCGGACGGCTGTCCCTGGGACCGCGAACAATCCCCATCGTCCATAAGGAACAATATCATCGAGGAAGCCTATGAGCTTGTCGAGGCGATAACCGAGAAGGATGCCGATCACATACGCGAGGAATCGGGCGATCTTTTCCTCCTGGCCACGATGGCGGCCTACATGTACGAGCAGGAGGGAAGCTTCACCGTCGCCCAGGCGCTGGACTCCGTCTCGGAAAAGCTCGTGCGCAGGCACCCCCACGTGTTCGGCGACTCCGACGCAGATTCCCCCGACGCCGTCGTGGAACAGTGGAACAGGATCAAGGAACAGAAGGAAGGCAGGAGGAAGAAAGACTCTCTCCTCGACGAGGTCCCGCGCCATCTCCCTCCCCTGGAACGCGCATACAAGATCCAGAAAAAGGCGGCGAAGGTCGGATTCGACTGGACCCGGCTCGACTCGGTCTGGGACAAGATCGAAGAGGAATTGAGGGAATCGCGGGAAGCCTTCGACGCGAAGGACGGGGAGGAACTCGAGTCGGAGATAGGCGACCTCCTCTATTCTGTCATCAACCTCGCCCGCTTCACCGGGATCGATCCTGCCATAGCTCTCCAGCGGACCAACGAAAAATTCTCGCACCGCTTCAGGCACGTGGAAAAGCGGATGAAGGAAGCGGGGTTGCCGATGTCGCACGAGCACATGGAGAGCATGGACGCCTTCTGGGAAGAAGCGAAGGAGACGCGCTGATGCCCGTGGCCGCGGCGCGGGAGGAACAACCCGAATCATGAAAGACTTGACGAAGGGCGACGAGACGAAACAGCTCATAGGCTTCGCCCTCCCCATGCTTCTCGGCAACATATTCCAGCAATTCTACAACATGGTGGACAGTTTCGTGGTCGGGCGCTTCCTCGGCACGACAGCCCTCGCGGCGGTAGGCACCTCCTTTCCCATCATTTTTTTCATGCTCTCCCTCATCATGGGCGTGGCGATGGGTTCCACCGTCCTCATCTCCCAATTCTTCGGCGCCAAGGACCCGGGAAACCTCAGGAAGGTCATCTCCACAAGCTACATCTTCCTCCTCATCGCCGGGACGATCATGAGCGCCGTGGGAGTCCTCTCCACTTCCTTCATCCTGAAAGCCCTGGCCGTACCGGCCGATATCATGCCCGAAGCCTCGGCTTACCTGCGGATCATCTTCGCGGGCATGCTGGCCACCTTCGGCTACAACGGGGTTGCGGCCATGCTCAGGGGCCTGGGCGATTCCAAGACGCCGCTCTACCTCCTCATAGCCTCAACCCTCATGAACGTCGTCCTCGACCTCGTCTTCGTCGTTGTCTTCAAGTGGGGCGTGGCGGGCGCGGCCTGGGCCACCATCATCGCCCAGGCCCTCTCCTTCGCCGGAGTCCTGATCGTGCTGGACAAGAAAAACCAGTACCTGCGCCTGGACCGCAGGAACCTGAAATGGGACAAGACCATGTTCGCCCAGATGCTGAGGATCGGACTTCCCACGGGCCTGCAGCAGACCTTGGTCTCCTTGGGCATGATGGCGCTTACCCGCGTCGTCAACGGGTTCGGGCCTCTCACGATGGCGGCGTATACCGCGGCCCTCCGCATCGACTCCATAGCATCCATGCCGGCGATGAACCTGAGCCAGGCCGTCACGACCTTCACGGGCCAGAATATCGGCGCCGGCAAGCCTGAGAGAGTGCGGCGGGGCCACCTCTCAGCGATAGCGGTCAACGCCGGCATTTCCCTCGTCATGACCCTCTGCGTCATCCTTTTCGGAAGGCAGATGATGGGCATCTTCACCACCGACCAGAGGGTCGTCGCGATAGGGGCTCAGTACCTCCTCATCGTCGGCCTCTTCTATGTGGTATTCGGCACCATGTTCATCAACAACGGTGTCATGAGGGGCGCGGGCGACGTCTTCATCCCCATGATCAACACCATCCTGGCTCTCTGGGTCGTGAGGCTGCCCTGCGCCCTCCTCTTCACGAAGGTGTTCCATATGGGAAGCGACGGGATATGGTGGTCGATTCCAGCAGGCTGGTCCATCGGTTTCGTCTTCTCCACCTGGTACTACCTGTCGGGAAAATGGAAGAACAAGAGCATCGTGAAGCGCCCCCCCCCCGGATTCCGCGGAATGATGCCTGCTCCACGCGCGGCATGAATTCCCTCGGACCGCGATCCGCACTATACTGGGCCTATGGCTGCACCTCTTTCACCTAACCGGCTCAGAACCGCGAGGCGCGGCTTCAACATCTTCAACTTCTTCAATTCCTTTTCCTTCGTCTTCGTCTCGGGCTCCTTCATCACCCTTTTCGCCATAAGGATGGGAGCCTCCAACGCGGTGGTGGGCATCCTCAACGCCATCGCCTATTCCACGTATTTCATGATGCCCATCGGCAAGCGCATCCTCAGGAAGCGGCCCATAGTCTGGACCTTCGGCTGGGCCTGGGTCGGCCGCTACACGGCCCTCGTGCCCATTCTCTTCGCCCCCCTGCTCGCGGCGAGAGGGCATGGCGGCGCCGCCATCGGCCTACTCATCGCGGGGGCCGCCGGCTTCGCCGTCTTCAGGGGCATCGCGCTCATCGGGAACAATCCCGTCGTAGGCTTTCTCGCCTCGGGCGGAGGCGAGAAACCCCGCTCGGACCGCGGGGAATACATGGTTTCCAACTCCCTCATCAATTCCCTCGCGAGCATGACGAGCGGCCTCCTCCTTGCCCTCTTCCTCGGCGAGCAGGCCAATCCCTGGGCTTACGCCTTCGGGATAGGCTTCGGCATCGCGATGGGCTATGTCGGCTGCATCTTTCTCCTTAGAACTCCTGAACCCACCGACTATTCGCCCGAAAAAACGAGTTCCCTCATGGCGGCTGCCAGGGAAGCCGTCAAGGACGAGCCTTTCAGGCGTTTCATCGTCATCTTCATGGCACTTTCCTTCGTGTCGGGCATGGGACGATCCTTCCTTCCCGTCTACGCCAAGGAAGTATTCGCCCAGGGCGATGACGCCGTCATGGTCTATTCCTTCATCGCGAGCATCGGTTCCGTGGTGATGGGCCTCCTGAGCAGGCTCGTCGTCGACAGGCTGGGATCCAAGCCTCTCTTCATCATCTTCAGCGCGGTGGGACTCCTCAGCTTCTTTCCCATCGTCATCCTGCCCGGAGGCAGGTCCCTCATCGCGTCGAGCACGGTGACGGCCTTCTTCCTCATCTCCATCCACTTCCTGTCCAATTTCGGCTTCGCGGGCGAGGAAAACGCGGGCCATACCTACTACTTCGCCCTCGTGCCCAGGGAAAAGACGCTCGATCTTTCGGTGGTGTACTACTTCGCCTACGGCCTGGGGGGAGCGCTCGGCTCAGGCTTCGGCGGACTTACCCTGGACGGCTTCGCGGCGCTGGGTCTGAGCGCGGCCAGCTCGTACAGGGCACTCTACGCCCTGCTCTGCCTCATCCTGGTCATCGCCCTCTTTTCCATGCAGCGGCTGAAGCGCCTCGGCTCGAGGAGCGTCTCCCAATCCCTCGGCGTCATGTTCTCGCCGAGGGACCTCAAGGCTTTCGACCTCCTGTCCAGGCTGGACCGCAGCGCCAATCCGGACCAGGAGGTCAAGCTGATACAGGAGCTGGGGCATTCCGCTTCCCTCCTCTCCCAGGAGGAGCTGGCCGAGTACCTGGGCTCTCCGCGTTTCGAGGTGCGGATGGAGGCCCTGCTCGCCTTCGAAACCATGCCCCAGCTTTCGCCCAAGCTCATCAGACCCCTCATGAAGGAAGTCGAAACCCATACCTTCACGACAGCGTATGTGGCCGCGCGCATCCTCGGGAAAAACGGGAGCGCCGAAGCCATACCCGTCCTGCGGAAGGCGATGGAGATCGAGGATTACATGCTCCAGGGCACGGCGATGATAGCCTTGGCCCGGATCGGCGACAGCGATTCCATTCCCCTCATCGAGTCCATCCTCATGAGGACCAGAAACCCGCGCGTGAAAATCTCTTCGGTCTACGCCCTCGAACTCCTGCAGTCCAAGGCATCCCTGCCCGTTCTCGTCTCGAGCCTGCGGCGGGACGATCCGCCGGCCTTCGTCTCCGATGAGATCATCCTCGCGATGGCCAGCATCATGGGCATCATGAAGGAATTCTATCCCCTCTATTCGTCCTTCATCGAGGACAACGAGCAGGGCATTGCCCTTCTCGAATCCACGGCGAAGGACATCATCGTCGACGCGAGAACGCTGGAGGATTGGACAGACGGGGTTTCGAAGCTTTTCAACGGCGCGGAGCCTGACGGAAGGAAGATAGCCTCATTCATCGTGAGGACAGGGGACAATCCCAGGACGGAAGTCGTGCTGGGCGAAGCCCTGCTCGACCCCCGTCTCTGCTATGCGGGCATGAGATTCTTGGCGGCTGCCTATCCTCTCTTCGTGAAGCACAGGAGCCTCTGAAGGAAACTCAGTCCAGTTCGACCGATCGCTTTTCCGGATCGGGGTTACGTCTGAAGAATATGGCCGTATTGCCTATGAGGCGGACGAGGTCGCTTCCCGTGGCGGCGGCGAGATCGGCCGCTATGGTTCGCTTCTCTTCCTTGAAATTGACGAACTTCACCTTGACGAGCTCGTGCAGCTCCAGGAGTGCCCCGAGCTGGGCGGAGAAGGCCGGCGTGGGGCCGCCCTTTCCCAGATGGGTGACGACGGCTTCCTTCGAGGCGATACCGCCGAGAAAGCTGCGCTGTTTTGCGCTCAGCATGTGGTTTCCTCCATGTCAGAAAGGCAGAGAGAGAAGCAGGGAACCCAGTATCCTCACAAGCGCGCCGCCCGCCGTCCTGAAGAGGAGGATGACGAGGAAGCCCGTTATGAGACCCTGAAGGTAATCCACCGCTCTGTTGCGGTATATCACCTTGTTGATGCGGTAGAGGATGGGATTGAGGATGGCGTCCACCACGACCCAGATGGGGTGGAGACTGTTCATCCTGGCGAGAAAGACGATGATCCTGACGAGAGCGCAGGCCGAGACGAAGGAAAGCACGAAGGAAAGGGCAGACCATCCCGCTCCCAGGATGAGATTGAGGAAGAAACCGAAGGTGATCCGCCCCGAAATCGCCAGAGTAGACAGCATATTGTTCGCCACGGAGAGAACGGCCAGGGCGGCGATGGGGCTGAAATCGAAGCGTTCGGTCCTGAAAAGCTTGATCCTGGAAAACATCCCCAGGTAGGGATCCACTATGGAACTCAGGATGTTCCCCGCCTTGCCGAGGCCGACGCCCGGAGCCCAGGACATGAATACGCGCAGGGCGCAGAGGAGCATGTAGAGGGAAGTGCCCGCCCCCAGGATTCTTGCGATGACGCTGATCAGCATTCATGAAAGATATACTTTCCCCGGCTTTTGAGCAACTGTTTCAAAACAGGCGGGGGCGTGGTAAAATCCAGAAAGGGGGAAGCTCGATGGAGGGGAATCGCTTCCGCATAGGCACATGCGGCTATTCCTACACGGAATGGCGGGAAGTGTTCTATCCGAAGGATTTGCGGCAGAGCGAATACCTGCGCTTCTACTCCCTCGTATTCCCCTTCGTGGAGCTGGATTTCTCCTGGTACGCGATGCCCAGGCCGGAAAACCTCGAGGCCATGGCCAGACAGACCAATCCCGAATTCCTCTTCTCGCTCAAAGCCCACAAGAGCCTCACCCACGAGATCGGCGAGGAATGGCAGAAGAGCGCCGATCAGTTCTCCGAGGCGGCAGGCGTCCTTTCAGCCCAGGGAAGGCTGGCCTCGGTACTCATACAGCTGCCTTTCCGCTTTTCCTATACGGCGGAGAACAGGAAATATCTGGGAGAACTCTGTTCAGCCCTCCAGGCCTTTCCCCTCGTCGTGGAATTCAGGAACGAGGGATGGTACCAGCAGAGGGTTTTCGATGAACTGTCGAAGAGAAACATAACCCTTGCCATGATCGACAGACCCGATCTCCCCGGACTCCCGCCCGAAAGCCAGATACTGACTTCGGATACGGCCTACTACAGGCTTCACGGGAGAAACGCGGACCAATGGTGGAACGGAAACGCCACATCGCGCTACGACTACGAGTATTCTGGGCAGGAACTGAAGGAAAGGGCGCGCGCCCTCATCGCCATATCGACCAAGACGGAAAAAGTGTTCGTGGCCTTCAACAATCACGCCAAAGGGAACGCGGTGAAGAACGCGCGCGCCCTCACCGCCCTCATCAAGGAGCT
>CAZRYP010000107.1:0-7870 GCA_964604295.1 uncultured Treponemataceae bacterium | reverse complement strand
CCCTTCAGGTAGGGATCGAACACGAGCACCTTCATCCCCAGGCCCTTCGCCCCTATCTCTCCCGTGCGCTTGCCGATCCGCCCGAAGCCGGCCAGGCCCAGGGTCTTGCCCTGGACTTCCATTCCCGTCACCTTCATCCTGATCCCGAAGTCGCCTTTTTCCTTGAGGGCTTTCTGGACTATGGGGATGCGCTTGGCCGCCATCAGGATCATGGCGATCACATGTTCGGCCACAGACTCGGTGGGGCCGTCGGGGGTGTAGACCAGGGGGACCTTGTGCCGCGAGCAGGATTCCACGTCCACGCTGTCGTAGCCCACTCCGGGACGCCCGATCACCTGGATCCCGGTTCCCATGGCGATTTCCCGCTCGCGCATCTTCAAGGCCGCCGAGCAGATCACCCCGTCCACTTCCCTCAGGGCTTTATCCAGCTTCTCCCTGTCGTCGTCGAAAATGGCCACCACTTCGGCGCCCGCGGAGAGAAGGCTCAGCGCGTCGGCGTGCAGAGGCCTGTCAATCAATACCTTTTTCATCGCTCCCCCTCTTAGTATGTTCTTTCAGGTAAATGTTCCTGGTGTGCTTCAGCAGTTCGATCATCGCGTCCCTGGCTCCCAGGGGATTACGGGCGACGACGGATTCGAGGACCTTCCTGTGCAGGACCACCCCTTCCTTCGTATGCATGATCTTGCCGAGGAATTTGGCGTAGGATTCCCGCACCGCGGTGGAGAACTGGGCGAGAAGAGGATTCCTCACGCTCTCCGCCAGCGCGATGTGGAATCTGAGATCGTCCTCGGCGGCTTTTCCGGGTTCGGTCTCTATGCTGGACTCGAGATCGTTCAGGCAGGCGCCCAGCTTCTCGATGTCGGAATTCGTGGCCTTCTTCGCCGCGAGGACGGCGAGGCCGGTGTCCAGGACTTCCCTCAACTCCATGAGATCCTGGACGTCGCTGTCCTGGTACATCGTGCGCAGGATGCTCTTGCCCAGGGGAACGGAAGGGCGCTCGGCGACGTAGGTGCCGTCGCCGCGGCGGACTTCGACGAAGCCCATGGCCTGCAGCACCTGGAGGGCCTCCCTGGCCGAGGAAACGCCTACGTCGAGCATCTTCGCCAATTCGCGCTGCGCGGGGAGCTGCTCTCCCCAGGCCAGGGTCCCCGAGGAGATGTATCCCAGGAGCTTTTCCACGATGGCGTCCGCCACGGTCAGCGTCTCAACCTTGTCTATCATGTAGCTCACCTTCCCTTATCGATACGATATGGCCCTGGCGGGACAGACTCCCGCGCAGAGGCCGCATCCGACGCAGAGATCCTCGATCACGCGATGGGACTTGTCCTCCGCCCTGATCGCGTCGCTGTAGCATACCTTCCTGCAGGCGCCGTCATTGTCGCACCTGGTCGGGTCGATATATGCCCTGTACCCGCTGGATGCCGCGCTCGATTCAACGACCGCCCTGGTCCTGCCCCTGATCTCCCCGACGGAGACCATGTCGTGCCTGGCCAGGTACTGCTCCAGCCCCCTGCAGATCTCGCCGAACTTCCGCAGGCCCCAGATCAGCGGGGCGGTGACCATGCCCACGCCCGTGGCTCCGGCCATCATCATCTGTATGGCGGATTTCGCGTCGCTCACCCCGCCCACCCCGACGACGGGAACCTTGACGAAGCGCGAGATCTCGTAGATGTACTTCAGGGTGAAGGGCAGGATGCTTTTCCCGGAGACGTATCCGCTGCCGTCCTCGCTGCCCAGCGTGGGCCGCCCTGTCTCGATGTCGATCGAAAGCCCGGGGCCGATGGAGTCCATGGCTGCGATGGCGTCGATCCCCGCCTCCTCCAGCGCCTTGAGCCTCTCCTCGAGCCGGGGCAGGAAGGGGGGGAGCTTCACCATGATGGGCACCCTGATCCTCGGCCTGGCCAGCTTCACCGTCGCGATGAGCTCGAGGGGATCGTAATCGACGAAGGAGACGATCCTGGAGCCCGCCTTGACCAGGCGCTCGGCCATGGCCACTGCTGTTTCGGCGGAGACATAGTTCTTGGCTATGCTCGTGACGAGGGGGATGTTGGTGTCGAGGCGCTCCAGTCCCTTCAGCCAGGCTTCGATCCCTATGCAGGACCAGTCGGCGTTCATCAGGCTTCCATTGACGATGCTCATGTAGGGCACGGGCGAACGGACCGGCTCGGGCCTGATTCCCTTGGTGAATATCAGCCCCACATCCGAGGCCGCGGCCTGCCTGATCAGCTCCTCCGTCCCCGAAAGAGGGCCTTCCGTGAGCATGAGGGGATTCTTCAGCGTATATCCCAGAAAGTCGGTTTTCAGCATCGGTATTCTCCGAGTTCCAAAGCGTTTTCGGGGCAGCCCTTTACGCAGGCCCCGCACTGGTTGCACATCATGGCGTGCCTGTCGTCGGGGGAGAGGAAGAGCCTGTCGCAGACGGCCACGCAGGCGCCGCAGCCGTCGCAGGCGCTTCTCCGTATCCTCACCTGTCCGTTCTTCTCGAAAATGGCGCCCCTGGGGCAGGCGGCGACGCAGGGCCGCTCCGCGCACTGGGCGCAGACCTTCTGGGTCAGCTCCAGGACGTCGGTCCTGTAGATTCTGATCCTGCTCTTGGCCCTGTTCAGGACGCCTTCCTGGGTCATGGAGCAGATTCCCTCGCAGACGCGGCAGCCCGTGCAGAGATCGGAATGTATCTTCAGGAAGGTGATCCCTTCGGTGTTTGTCATCGCTTCCAGTCCTCCAGCCCCAAGCGCGCCAGAAGGGAGTCCTCGGGAATCCCGTCGGCGCTCCACTCCCTGAGCGAGTAGTACCTGTCGAGCAGGTAGTCCTGGGAATCCCTCGAGATCACTTTACCAGCGATCGGCCCTTTGGTCACGGATTCTTCGGCGAATTTCCGCGGAAGATAGTCGTCCTTCCTGGAAATTCCCTCGCGGACGCTGAATACCCGGGAGAGAGTCCAGCACCGCTCCCCCGCCACGCGCATGCGGGCGAGATCCCAGTCCTCACCAGTCGTCGCGTTGACCATCCGTGCGAGCACGGGGTCGAGGAGCCCGATCCCGTAGACGAACTGGCAGACGGTGAGCGATTCCTCGGCGGCCTTGTCGTCCTGCTGGGACTTCACGAAGGCCACCCTGCCGTCCAGGTCGTCGGCGGCCCACATGCCGTTCAGCTCCCTTCCCACGGGCCAGGATCGGAGGTGGCAGGCCCCCCGGTCCGCCGTCATGTAGGCGAGGGCCGTTCCATAGCTGATCCTGGGGTCGTAGGCGGGAAATCCCAGTCCCTTGATCTGGGGCATGCGGTCGAGGAGCCCCAACTCCCTGGCCACGACCAGGGGGCCCTCGGCCAGGAGGGCGCCTATCCCCTCCCTCCGGGTGATCTTGCCCAGGAGGCCGGCGACGATCTCCCGCCTTCCCGTGGAATCCGCGGGAAAATGCTCGGTGCCGAGGAGGCCGCCTATGAGGGAGCCGGCGGTGATGGTGTCCAGGCCGTACTGGTTGCAGAGATAGTTGAAATAGGCTATGTCGTCGGGATCGAGGATGCCCAGGTTGGGACCGAAAAGCCCCACGGTCTCGAATTCCGGCCCCTCCATCCTGAGATCGTTCCGCTTATATCCCTTGGCACAGGCCACGGGGCACTCGCCGCAGGAGAGGATCTTGCCGGTACGCTCCTCATAGGCGAGCTCGTCGATGGCCTTGACCGAGGGAAGCTGGCCGCCCGTGAAGTTGTCGACGGGAAGAAAGCCGTTCAGGTTCACGGTTCCGACGTTCCTCACGGTGCCGTACTTGCGCTGTCCCGCGACCCAGGGGTTGGAGAAGATCACGGCCTTCGCCGCCTCGACCGCGGCCTTGAGTTCCTTGAGATCGTGGACGGGGATGTCCCGGGTTCCGCGCAGGGCTATGGCCTTCACCTTCTTCGAGCCCAGCACGGCGCCGCTGCCCCCCCGCGCGGCGCTCCTGGAGAAATCGTTCGCGAGGGAGGCGAACTTCACCAGGTTCTCCCCGGCCGGCCCGATGGAGAGGGTGCGCGCTTCCGCGTTGCCCGTCAGCTTCCTGACGGCCTTTTCGGTGTCGTACACTTCCATGCCCCACAGGGCGCCGGCGTCCAGGAACCGCACGAGGTCATTTTCGATGAAGAGCACGACGGGGGAGGAGGAAACCCCCTCGATGATGATGAGATCGAAGCCGGCGGCCTTCATCTCGGGTCCGAAGTGCCCCCCGGAATTGCAGTCCAGGTAGATTCCCGTCAGCGGCGATTTCGTGATGATCTCGAAGCGTCCGGCCGCCGGGGCTATGGTGCCCGTGAGCGGTCCGGCCGCGATGATGAATTTGTTGAGAGGACCCAAAGGATCGATGCCCTGGGCCAGTTCCCCGACCAGGTAGGCCGTGCCGAGCCCCTTGCCCCCGAGGAACTGCCCCTCGAGGCCGGAGGGGATTTCCTCGACCCGGGAAGTCCGCCTGTCCAGGTCGATCCTGAGGAGCTTATGAAACCTGGCCATTCATGTTCCTCCACGCCGCTCCGCGCGTGGGCCAGGGCGCCTCCAGTAGCTCCCTGGTCTGGGCGCCCCCGAGCGCGAAAAGCTCCGCGCGCGCGGCGTCGGCCCTCGCCAGGACGGCGCCCTCGTCCATCGTGAGCACCTTGCGGTTTTCCATCACCAGCTTCCCGCCGATTATCGAGGTGACCACGTCGGTGCCGCGCGCGCTGTACAGGATGGAAGGCACGGGCCGACCCCCGCGCAAGAGGTGGGCTTCGCCGAATTTTATCATGACGAGGTCGGCCTGCTTTCCCTTTTCCACCGAACCCGTCTCCTTTTCCATGCCCAGGACCTCGGCCCCGCCCATCGTGAGCATCCTCATCGCCATCTCGGCGGTGACTGCCTCGGCGTCCAGCTTCCTCACCTTCTGGAGCATGGCCGCCGTCTTCGCCACCTCGAGCATGTCGTAGGTGTAGCTCGCGGCTCCGTCCGTGCCCAGCCCCACCTTCACCCCGGCCTTGAGCATTTCCGGTATCGGCGCGATGCCGTAGCCGAGATGCATGTTGGCGACGGGATTGTGCGCGACCCCCGTGCCGGTCTCGGCGGCTATTTCGATCTCGTCGCCCGAAAGCCAGACCCCGTGGATCGCCACCGACTTCCTGCCCGTGAAGCCCAGGGAATGGGCGTATTCCAGGTCGCGCATCTTGTACTTCTCGAGGGAGCGGGACACGATTTCGACCCATCCAGCTATATGGGTAACCAGCGTGACGTCAAGCTTCCTGCCGAGGGCGATGATCTTCCTGAAGAAGTCCGTGCCCACGTCCTCGGTGGAGCCCGGCCCCAGGCCGACGGAGAGGAGGTTCCATCCGTTCCGCCGCTTCACGAAGCCGGCCGCCCTCTCCAAAAGCTCGCCCTCCTCGCGGAGGACATCGGAGGAATGCCCGCCTGAGTTCTTCCTCCCGGCGAAGCTCTCGTTGAGGAAGCCGAACACGAGGTGGCTGCGGAGGCCCGAGGCGTTGAAGCCCTCGGCCACTTCCTCGATATTCTCGAAATCGGTGTGCAGGTACCAGTGGTCGGAGAAGGCCGTCGTCCCCGACTTGATCATCTCGAGGGCGGCGACCTCGCTCGCGATCCGCGCGTGGTCGGGACGCATCCGGGAGATGATGGGAATCAGGTACCTGATGTTCCAGGGGTTGAAGTGCATGTCGTATCCCACCCCCTCGATCAGGGACTGGTAGACATGGGTATGGGTGTTGACGAATCCGGGCATGACGCAGGTATCGGTACCGTCGATCACCTTTTTCGCGCGGTCGCCCAGGCCTCCTCCGTCATCGGCGCTCCCGATGGCCGCGATTTTCCCGTTCTCGATACCGACCGAGCATCCCCTGATGATTTCGTTCCCGCCGTTCATCGTGATGAGGCAGCAATTCTTTATGAGTATGTCGAACATCCTGACTTCCTTGTGCGTCTCATTCTATAGAAACAGGCGACTACGCCGCCGCGTGCGATCCTATCCTTTCTGGTAATGCTTCCCGTTGGCGGCCGGGCTCTGGGCCGTCCTTCCCAGGATGCCCACGAGGGCAATGAGGGTGAGGACATAGGGGAAGGCGAGCATGAGGTCGGGCGGAATGGGCACCCCCGCGGCCTGGGCCCCCGACTGGAAGGCGTCGGCGAAGCCGAAGAGGAGGCAGGCCAGGGCAGCCCCGATGGGGGACCACCTGCCGAAGATCATGGCCGCCAGCCCGATGAAGCCTCTGCCCGCCGTCATGGACGAGGAGAACTGGGACTGGTAGCAGATGGAGAGGAAGGCCCCGCCCAGCCCGGCCAGGAGGCCGCTGATGGTCACGGCCGTGTACCTCATCCGGTAGACGTTGACGCCCAGGGTATCGGCGGCCCGGGGATGCTCCCCGACCGCCCTTATGCGCAGGCCGAGCCTCGTCTTGAAGAGGAGGAAATGGATGAGGGGAACGAGGACGAGGGCGATGTAGACGACGGGATTCTGCTGGCCGAGGATCCTGCCTATCACGGGTATGTCGGCCAGTATGGGTATCCTCAGATCCGGTATCACGGGGACGGTCGGGGAGATGCCGAAATGGCCCGGCCAGATGACGGGGACGAGGATGTTGGGAATTCCCACCGCGATGATGTTGATCGCCGTCCCGCTGATGATCTGGCTGGCTCCCAGGGTGACGCTCATGAAGGCGTGGAGCAACCCCATCAGTCCCCCGGCCGCGATGCCCAGAAGGAGGCCTATCCAGGGGCCGAAGAGGAAGGATCCGACGACGGCCGTGAAGGCGCCCATCAGCATCATCCCTTCCAGGCCGATGTTGATGACCCCCGATCGTTCCGACATGCATCCGCCGAGGGCGGCGAGTATCATCGGAGTGGCGATCCTCAAGGTGGAGGCGAAGATCGACACGCTGAACAACTTAATGAATAGGTCCATGGCTCTTCCTGTTTATCCTGTTTTTTACGAGGACTCCGATGGGAGCGCTCATCCCCATGAAGAGGACGATGATCCCGGTGATCACCGACACCATGTCCTTGTTCACCCCGAATGTCGCCTGCATGAGGATGGATCCGCTCCGCAGGATTCCGAAGAGATAGGCCGACGCGAGTATCCCGATGGGATGGACCATGCCCAGGAGGGCCACGGCTATCGCGTCGAAGCCGTAGCCGGGGGAGAAGGCGGCGAAGAGGCGGAAATGGACACCGAGGATTTCCACGGCCCCCGCCATGCCGCCCATAGCCCCGCTCAAGGCCAGGGCCAGGATGATGTTCTTCTTCACTCCGATGCCCAGGGCTTCCGCCGCGTAGCGGTTCTTTCCCACCGCCCTGATTTTGAAGCCGACACGGGTCCTGAACAGGAAGATGTAGAGCACGAAGGCCATGGCTATCGCCAGGAAGATGCCCCAGTGGAGCCTCGTCCCCGGGACTATCCGCACTATCCTCGCGCTGTCCCTGATGAAGGGGGAGGCGGGCATGGCGTCCACCCTGTCCTTCATGGGACCGTTCATCGACACGAGGTAGGCGGCGATCTTGAAGGCGATATTGTTCAACATGATCACCCCGATCACCTCGTGGACCCCGAACTTCGCCTTCAGGTAGCCGGGGATGAAGCCCCAGAATCCGCCGGCCATGGCTCCTGCCAGGATGCAGAGGGATACGTGGAGGACGGGAGGCATCGCGGGCAGGGCGTACCCGAAGAAGGCGGCCGCGATGCCGCCCACGGTGATCTGCCCCTCGAGGCCGATGTTGAAGAGGCCGCAGCGGTAGGCCACCAGGAATCCCAGGCTGCTGAGGATCAGCGGCGTCGTGGAAACCAGGCTCTCCCCGATGCAGCGCTTGCTGCCGAAGGCTCCGTTGATGAGGGCCCCGAACACCGGCAGGGGCTTGTAGCCCGTCAGGAGGAGGATG
>CAZRYP010000106.1:0-7890 GCA_964604295.1 uncultured Treponemataceae bacterium | reverse complement strand
CGACCTTCATCTCTTCGCGGGCATCACCGGTTCCCAGATCATAGCCTGCGACATCGGCGACAATTGCGTCGTCAACAATTGCGCCTATATCGCCCATTACATAATCGGCGACAACTGCATCATGATCGACAACGCCGAAGTGCATGTATCCAACCATTCCAAATTCGGAAACGGCAATGTCGTGGAGGGCGAGGGCGAGGAAGTGCGCATCTCCATCGACGTGATGAACGAGGCGGGCGGGCGATGGATCTACCCCTTCGCGGAGATGACCTGCGCCGATGCCTATCTCTGGGCGCGGTACAGGGACAGGACAGGGCTCATGAGGGAATTCCGGCGCATGACGGACGCGATGTTCGACGACCGCAGGGGCCGCTACGGCACCATAGGCGCGGGATCTGTGCTCAAGTCGAACGGGGTCATAAAGGATGTGGCCATCGGGGAAAGCGCCTACATCAAGGGCTCCAACAAGCTCAAGAACCTGACCATCCAATCCAGGGAAGACGCCAGGACCCAGATCGGCGAAGGCGTCGAGCTCGTAAACGGCATAATCGGCTACGGCTGCAAGATCTTCTACGGCTGCAAGGCTGTCCGCTTCGTGATGTGCGAAAATTCATCGCTGAAATACGGAGCCAGGCTCATCCACTCCGTATTGGGCGAAAACTCCACGGTCTCCTGCTGCGAAATCCTCAACAACCTGATCTTTCCCGCGCACGAACAGCACCACAACACGAGCTTCCTCATCGCGAGCCTCGTGAAGGGGCAGTCCAATATGGCGGCCGGAGCCACCATCGGTTCCAACCACAATTCAAGGGCGCCCGACGGGGAAATCGAGGCAGGCCGAGGTTTCTGGCCCGGACTCTGCACTTCGGTGAAGCATTCTTCGCGTTTCGCGTCCTTCTGCCTCCTCGCCAAGGGCGACTACAGATTCGAGCTGGACATACCCTTCCCCTTCTGCCTGGTCGACAACGATTACGCGCGCGACCGTCTCCTTCTCTCTCCAGCCTACTGGTGGACGAGCAACATGTACGCCCTCATGCGCAACGAGGCCAAATTCCTCTCCCGCGACCATCGGCGCGACAAGAGCCTGCGCCTGGAATACTCGCCCTTCGCGCCCGATACGGCCCAGGAAATCTTTACCGCCTTGACCCTTCTCGAGGAATCGACGGGCGCCTCCTATGAGCGGTATCTCGCGACGAATCCCTCGGCTCAGGAGTTGCCCGCCGCTCAGGACGGCGCGCAAGCGCTTCAGGGGAAAGGCGACGCGCAGGCGCTTCAGGGAGAGGGCGGCGGGGAGGCGAGCGCCACAGGCTCCGACCGCGCCAGGCTCGGCCGGCTGATCCTGGCCGGAAGTCGCGATCCCCTGCCATTCGAAGTCAGGGCCGAGAATCTGGAGCATTCCACCAGGGACTGCGTGATAAGGAAGCCGGCGCGAGCCTGGCGCGCCTACAAAGAGATGCTCCTCTGGTTCGCCGGCTGCGAGATCGCGCGATTCGCCGCAGAGGGCGAAGCCCCGCCTGCCTGGGACGCGCTGGAAGCCGCGCTGGAGCCCGACGGAAACTGCGGAATCGGCGTCGAGTGGGAAAACCTGGGCGGCCTCCTGGCTTCCCGGCCGCGGCTCGAGGCCGCCCTGGCCAAGGCAAGCTCGGGAGCCTGCCCCACCTGGAAGGAGTTCCATGAAGAGTACAGGGCCTTGTCCGATCTCTATCCCGGGGACAAACGCCGCTATGCCTGGTCCGTCCTGGGCTTCCTTTACCCCCGTTCCCCGGAGGACGGCCAGGGCTCAGGCCCGTCGAGGGAAGGACTCCTCGCCGCACTCCGGGACCTGGAAGCCCTCACCCTGCTCGTGGGCGAGGGAGTCTTCGCGTCCAGGGCGAAAGACTGGAGCAATCCCTTCAGGAAGGCGACTTTCAGGACTGAAGCCGAGATGATGGCCGTTTTGGGCAATCCGGCCGAGAGTTCCTTCGTGCGCAATACCAGGGAGGAGATGGAAATTCTCCGACGGGACCTGAAAAGGCTCGGCGGGCAGCTCTGAACCTCAGGCCTTCTCCCGACCGAAGACCTTGTCCATGATTCCCTGATCCACTTCCCAGGGAAGGGTGATGATGCCCAGATCCCCATGCTCGCTGTTGTACTCGGCGCAGACTTCCACCGCGTGCGGGTTGCGCGCCCAGGCCCGGCGCGCGACCCCGCCCATGGTATCCCAGGGCATGGCCATCCTGATGACTCTGTCTATCCTTTCCGATCCGTCCAGGACGAGGCCGAAGCCTCCATTGACGGCCTTGCCAATCCCCACGCCGCCGCCGTTGTGGAGGGCGACGAGGCTCATGCCCCGCGCCGCGTCCCCGGCGAAGCACTGGGTCGCCATGTCGGCCATCATGTTGGAGCCGTCCTTGATGTTGCTGGTTTCCCTGAAGGGGCTGTCGGTGCCGCCCGTGTCATGGTGATCCCTGCCCAGCATGACGGGTCCGATCTCGCCCTTCCTGACCATCTCGTTGAACTTGAGCGCGATCTTCATCCTTCCAAGCGCGTCCTGATAGAGGATGCGGGCCTGGGTGCCCACGACGAGGCCGTTCTTCTCGGCGTCCCGAATCCACAGCCAGTTGTCCCTGTCCTGGCTCCTCCTGTCGGGATCGATGCATTCCATCGCCGCGAGGTCGGTCTTTCGCAGATCATCGTGGTTTCCCGAAAGGCAGACCCACCTGAAGGGGCCATAGCCATAGTCGAAAAGCTCGGGGCCCAGGATGTCCTCCACATAGCTCGGGAAAATGAATCCGTCCTTCTCGTCCTTGCCGTTCCTCGAAATTTCCGCGACGCCTGCGTCGAACACGGATTTGAGGAAGGCGTTCCCGTAGTCGAAGAAATAGGAGCCGGCGGCCACGAGCCGCTTTATGACTTCATAGTGACGCGTGAGGGATCTGTCCACGAGTGTCCTGAAGGCCCCCCTGTCCTCGGCCAGGAGGCGGGTCCTCTCGGCGAAGCTGATGCCGGCCGGGCAGTAGCCGCCGTCGTAGGGCACATGGCAGCTCGTCTGGTCGGAGAGAAGGTCGATGCGCAGATGCCTGTCGGCCGCGTATTCGAGGAGATCCACGATATTGCCGTGGAAGGCTACGGCGAGGGGGCGTCCCTCCGCCGCAGACTGGCGGACCAACCGGAAAGCCTCCTCCATCGAGTCTGTCACGCAGGAGACCCAGCCCTGGCCCAGCCTCGTTTCTATGCGGGACCTGTCCACCTCCGCGATGATGGATACGGCCCCCGCGATGACGGCCGCCTTGCCCTGCGCCCCGGACATACCCCCCAGCCCCGACGAGACGAAGAGCCTGCCCGCCAGGTCCCCGCCATGGGGGATGCCCAGCTTGAGCCTGCCCGCGTTCATCAGCGTATTGAAAGTCCCGTGCACGATCCCCTGCGGACCGATATACATCCATCCGCCGGCCGTCATCTGTCCGTAATTCGCGACTCCCAGGGCGGCGGCCAGGTTGAAATCCTTCTGATTGTCGAACATGCCCACCATGAGACCGTTCGTGATGATGACACGGGGGGCGAAGGGGTGGCTGGCGAAGATGCCGAGAGGATGGCCCGACTCCAGCACCAGGGTACCGTTCTCGTCGAGCATCTCCAGATATTTGCAGATGAGCCTGTACTGCATCCAGTTCTGGCAGACCTGTCCCGTCTCCCCATACGTGACGAGTTCGTAGGGGTAGAGGGCTACCTCGAAGTCGAGATTGTTGTCGATCATGACCCTGAAGGCCTTGCCCTCGATACATCGGCCCGGATAGGAGTCTATGGGGAGTCCTCTCAGCCTGCCTTCGGGCCTGAAGCGGTATCCGTAAATCCTGCCCCTCTCCCTCAGCTCGGCCAGGAACTCGGGGGCCAGGGCTTCATGCCAGGCCGGGGGAATATACCTTAGGGCGTTGCGGAGGGCGAGCCTCTCCTGGGCCGGGCTCAGTTCGGCTTCCCTGCGCGGGGCTCGCCGTATTCCCTCGCTCAGAACGGGCATGTCCGGCATTTCCTCCATATCCAGCGAGACCCTGATCGCATCCTCACGCTTCATCCGGCTTCCTCCCTCACGAGAATCTCTGCCTGCATTATACCCGGTTTCCGGGGCTGTGGAAGATGATTCAATTCCCGCAGCCATGGAGCCCGGCCACTCTCCGACCCACTTGCCGAAGCCGATCATTATATATATATTTTCTAATATAAGGAGTGCATGATGATCGAACATCTCACGAAAGACGAGTTCATAGGAAAAGTATTCGACTTCGAGACCAAGAAGGAATGGGACTACAAGGGCGAGCTGCCGGCCATCGTGGATTTCTATGCCGACTGGTGCGGACCCTGCAAGATGGTAGCCCCTGTCCTCGAATCCCTGTCCAAGGAATATGACGGCAAACTGAAGGTCTACAAGGTCAATACCGACAAGGAACCCGAGCTTTCGGCGGTTTTCGGCATCCAGAGCATCCCTTCCTTCCTGTTCATCCCCGTCGGCGGCCAGCCGCAGATGGCGATGGGCGCCCTTCCCAAGGCATCCTTCCAATCGGCCATCAAGGATGTCCTGAAAGTGGCCGCCGAGGCCTGAATCGAAAGGCCGCCCCAAAAACCCTTTGCCAATAGTGCAAAATTGGACTATGCTTCTTATGCAATTTTCCCATCCGGGGCGCCGCAGAAGGGCCCTAACGACATAAGGAGCTTCCGATGGACGAGAAAGTGACCTGGTGGAATTTCGACGAGGTCGAGGCATTCATGAAGGCGGGCTTCGAGGCTATCGGCGTCCCGGCCGAAGAAGCGGCCGTCTGCGCGAACGTCCTCATAGCCGCCGACAAGCGCGGCGTCGATTCCCACGGCGTGGGACGCTTCAAGCCGATATACCTCGACAGGATATGGGCAGGCACCCAGCTCCCCAGGACCGATTTCGAAATAGTCAGGGAAACGCCGACCACCGCCGTCATAGACGGCCACAACGGTATGGGCCACTACATAGCCAAGCGCGCCATGCAGATGGCTGTCGACAAGGCCGAGAAGAACGGCCTCGGCATGACGGTGGTGCGCAATTCGACGCACTACGGCGCGGCTTTCTATTATCCCAACATGGCCGTCGAACGCGGCATGATAGGCATGACGACCACGTCGGCCAGGCCCTCCATCGCCCCCACCTGGGGCGGGGAGCCCATGCTCGGCACCAACCCCATGACCTGGGGAATGCCCTCCGACGAAGCCTTCCCCTTCATGCCCGACTATGCCACTTCAGTGACCCAGCGCGGCAAGATCGAACTCTACGACCGCCTCGGCAAGGACCTTCCCGATGGATGGGTCATCGGCCAGGACGGCAAGTACCGGCACGACACCCACCAGGTCCTGTCCGATCTCTCCAAGGACAAGGCCGCACTCACCCCAGTGGGCGGTCTCGGCGAGGACCTGGGCGGCTACAAGGGCTACGGAAACGCCATGGTGGTCGAAATGCTCTCCTCCGCCCTCTCCCAGGCCAATTTCCTGAAGTCGCTCTCGGGAATCGGCCAGGACGGCAAGCCCAGCTCCATCGAACTCGGCCACTCCTTCCTCGCCATCAGGATAGACGCTTTCTGCGATGTCGACGACTTCAGGCACCAGGTCGGAGAGATATGCCGCCAGATCCGCCAATCCAGAAAGGCGCCCGGCGCGGCGCGGATCTACACCCCGGGCGAGAAAGAGCACGAAACCTGGCTCTTCAGGAAGGATAAGGGCGTTCCCTTCAACGAACCCCTGAAGAATTCCTTCCGGGCGGTCAAGGAAAAGCTCGGGCTTTCCCATGCCCTGCCCTTCTGAATAAGAGACAGTCTCATCCCAAGGCAGAGGGCCCCGGTTCCGCGAACGCGGAACCGGGGCCCTCTGCCTTGAAACGCCTCGTCTGAGACCCGGATGGGTCAGGGATCGACCCCGCCCGCTCCCGGTCCGATCTCAATCCTCAGCCATGCCGCTTCCTGAAATCCTCCATGAAGGAGGCGGCTATCCTGACATTGTCCACGAGATTGGCGTTGTACATCGAGAACCGTATGCCGCCGGTCGAGCGGTGCCCTTTCACGCCCACGATACCCGCGGCCTTGGCCTCCTTCACGAACAGTTCCTCGCTCTCGACATCCTTGAGCCTGAAGACGACGTTCATGTTGGAGCGCGAATCCTTTTCCACCGGACCGCGATAGTAGCCCTTCGAGGAGTCGATGGCGCCATAGATGATCTTTCCCTTTTCCTCGTTGACTTTCTCCATGGCCGCCAGTCCGCCGTTCCGGTCGAGCCACTTCAGGGTCAGGCTCAGCATGTAGATCGAGAAGCAGGGAGGAGTGTTGTAGAGGGAATTCTCTTCCTCGTGGGTCCTGTAGGAGAGCATGGTGGGCAGTTTCGCCTGCTCCTGGCAGAGTCCGAAGAAGCTGTCCTTCACCGCCACGATGGTGAGGCCCGAGGGTCCGAGGTTCTTCTGGGCGCCTGCGTAGATCAAGTCGAACTTGTCGGCCGGGAATCGGCGGGAGAAGATGTCGCTCGACATGTCGCAGACGAGGGGGACCTTGCCGGTTTCAGGCCAGTAGTGCCACTGGCTGCCGAAAAGCGTGTTGTTGCTCGTCATATGGACGTAAGTGGAAGAAGAGTCGATCTTGATCTCATCCGGCCTGAGAATCCTCGTGAAGGTGCCGTCGGCGTTTTCCGTGCCGACCGAATCGCAGGGGCCGAAACGCTTGGCTTCCTTGAGAGCCTTCTTGCCCCATGTGCCGGTGACGAGATAGCTGGCCTTCCTGCCGTCGAAGAGGTAATTCATCGGCACCTGGAAGAACTGCGAGGAGGCTCCCCCCGTGAGGAAGAGTATCTTCCACTCGGGTCCCATGCCCGCCAGTTTCCTGAAGAGGTCCTTGGCTTCGTTGTGCATCGCCTCGTATTCCTTCGAGCGGTGCGACACTTCCATGACCGACATTCCTGTGCCGTTCCAGTCCAGCATCTCTTCCTGGGCTTGCTTGAGTACATCGAGAGGGATCGCAGCCGGTCCCGCGTTGAAATTGACTACTCTTTTCATGGTTTCGTTCTCCCCTTCATCTGGAAACATATTTCGACACGCGGCTTTCGATGCTGTCGCAGAGCCGCAGAAGGTTTTCAGCCGTCGAGGCGCCGAGGTGGGGCGTCAGGATGACGTTGGGCGCGTTCAGAAGAGGCGAGCCCTCGGGCGGTTCCTTGTAGAACACGTCGGCGGCGTATCCGGCCATCTTGCCCGACGCGAGAGCCTCGGCGATGTCGGCCTCCACGACCACCTGGCCGCGGCAGGTGTTGACGAGGCGGATTCCGTCCTTCATCTTCGCGATGCTGTCCTTGTTGATCATGCCCTTCGTCTCGTCGGTGAGCGGAGTATGGAGGCTGATATAGTCCGATGCCGCGAAGACTTCATCCAGGCTCGTCATCCTGGCTGCGTCGGAGACGGCGACATACTTGTCGTAGGCGATGACCTTCATGCCGAAGGCCGCGGCGCGCACGGCCACTTCCCTCGCGATGCGTCCGATGCCCACGAGACCCAGGGTCTTCCCGCAGAGTTCGGTCCTCTCCAGGTCCTTCTTGAGCCACTTGCCTTCCTTCATGGAAACGTCGGCCTTCACGATGTTGTTGGACATGACGAGCATGAGGGCGAAGGCCAGTTCGGCCACGGCCAGGCTCGAGGCTTCGGGTGTATTGTCGACGAGAATCCCCTTGGCTTTGGCGTAGTCGACATCGATCGTGTCGACGCCCACGCCTCCCCTGATGATGTATTTCAGCGCCGGGGCGGCATCGATCATCGCCTTGTCCACCCTCGTCTTGGAGCGGACGACGATGATCTCGGCATCGGCCAGGCGTTTCATGTCGCTGACGACTTTCCCGAAAACGGAAAGCCGCTTCGGGAGATCG
>CAZRYP010000105.1:3443-8032 GCA_964604295.1 uncultured Treponemataceae bacterium | reverse complement strand
ATCAATGTTAAAATATATGCATAGGTATTTTTTATTTGGTTATGAACTTTCGATGCCAAATTGCTATGATATTGTGTCTATAAGCATCAGGAAGGTACCGAAGATATGAACAAACAGCAGTTAGCGGCGAAAATCTGGGAATCTGCCAACCAGATGCGGTCCAAAATCGAAGCCAATGAGTACAAGGACTATATTTTAGGCTTCATTTTTTACAAATACCTTTCGGACAATGAATTGAGATTCGCCAAGAAGGAAGACATGTCCGCCAGGGATATAAAGGCTCTTTCCGAGGAGGACGCCCAAACCACGGCATACTTCAAGAGCAATCTGGGTTATTTCATCGCCTATAAAGACTTGTTTTCGACCTGGATCGACAAGGGCAATGAGTTTGACGTTTCCAATGTCCGTGACGCGCTTTCGGCATTCGGCCGATTGATCGATACCGCGCATAAGAAAGTGTTCAACGGCATCTTCGATACCCTGCAGACGGGCTTGAGCAAGTTGGGCGACAGCGCCGCGTCCCAGACCAAGGCGATAAGCGCCCTCCTGCACCTGATCAAAGACATCCCCATGGACGGGAAGCAGGACTACGACGTGCTGGGCTTTATCTATGAGTACCTCATCGGCATGTTCGCGGCCAACGCGGGCAAGAAGGCCGGCGAGTTCTATACCCCACACGAGGTGTCCCTCCTCATGTCGGAGATCGTCGCGCACCACCTGCGGAACAAAAAGGGAATAACGATCTACGACCCCACGAGCGGCTCGGGCTCCCTCCTCATCAACATCGGGCGCAGCGTGGCGAAACATATGAAGGATGACCGGAACATCAAGTACTATGCCCAGGAGCTCAAGCAGAATACCTACAACCTCACCCGAATGAACCTCGTGATGCGGGGGATCCTCGTCGACAATATCGTGACCCGGAACGCCGACACCCTCGAAACCGATTGGCCCTATTTCGACGAGAATGATCCGGTCAATACCTACAGCCCCCTCTACGTGGACGCGGTGGTTTCGAACCCGCCCTATTCCCAGAAGTGGGACTCGTCGAATAAGGAAACCGACCCCCGCTACGCGCGCTTCGGTCTCGCGCCCAAGTCCAAGGCCGATTACGCCTTTCTGCTCCACGAGCTCTTTCACCTGAAGCCCGAGGGGATCATGACCATCGTCCTGCCCCACGGCGTTCTCTTCCGCGGCGGGGTTGAAGGCGAGATACGCAAGAAGCTCATCGAGGGAAACCACATCGACACGATCATCGGGCTTCCCGCCAACATATTCTTCGGCACCGGCATTCCGACCATCGTTATGGTGCTGAAACAGAAGCGCGAGAATACCGACATCCTCATCGTCGACGCGTCGAAAGGCTTCATCAAGGTCGGCAAGAGCAACAAGCTCCGCGCCTCGGACGTAAGGCGCATCGCCGACATAGTGATCGCGCGACAAGCGGCGCCGAAATTCTCGCGCGTCGTAAGCCGGGAAGAAATCCGGGGCAACGACTACAATCTCAACATCCCGCGTTACGTGGATTCCTCGGAAGGCGCGGAAAGCTGGGATATCTACGCCTCCATGTTCGGCGGGATCCCCAAAAAGGAAATCGACGCGCTCGAAGCTTATTGGACAGCCTTCCCAGGCATGCGCTCCGACCTGTTCTCGAAAAAGCCCGGCCCCTACGCGGCCCTCAAAGTGAAAGACGTCAAGCTCGCCATAAGGGAGAACGCCGACGTGCAGGGCTTTATCGGCGCCTTCGCGGTCGTGTTCTCGAGCTTTAACCGAGCGCTTAAAAAAGATCTCATCACCTCGATGCTCGAACTGGACATCTCCCAGGAAGAAGCGGCCTTGAGCGCGGGAATTTTCAAGCGCCTCGAGTCCATTCCCCTCATCGATAGATACGAGGCCTACCAGATCCTGGACGATGAATGGACGAAGATCGCGGTGGACCTAGAGATCATCCAGAGCGAGGGTTTCGAGGCGACGAAGAAGGTCGATCCCAACATGGTCATGAAGAAAAAAGAGGGCAAGGACCAGGAAATACAGGAGGGCTGGGTTGGCCGCATATTGCCCTTCGACCTCGTTCAGCAAAGCCTGCTCAAAACTGACTATCAGAAGCTTAAAGAGAGCGAAACCCGGCTTATGGAAATAGACGGCGAGCTAGCCGAGCTTCTCGACTCTTTTACCGATGATGAGAAAGATAGCGCCGCTTTCAATGAGAACAAGGACGGCTTTGTCCCCGCGGAACTCGCCAAGGAAGCCAAGCAGATTAAAGCGGACTTGAAGAAGGGCGAAGTCTTGGATGTGGATACTTATGAGGCGAAAATCCTGAAAGCGGACGAGTCCCTTGGGGAAGAGAAAACATTGAAAAAAGAGGTGAAGGCTCAGGACGCCGCCCTCCATCTCAAGACGAAATCGACTATCGAGGCTTTAAGCGACGAGCAGGTGAAGAAGCTGCTCGAACAGAAGTGGATTGCGCCTTTAGTGACTTCTTTGTATAAGCTGCCAGATGAGGTCATTGCAAACCTTTCAGGCGTGGTCTCAGGTCTGGCGGAAAAATACGCAACCACCTACAAGGAAGTGATCGAAGAGATGCGCGAAACCGAAGCGAGCCTTTCTTCCCTCATCGACGAGCTCACCGGCAGCGACTACGACCTCAAGGGCCTGGCCGAATTCCAGCAACTCTTGAAGGGTGAGTGAGATGGCTAAGACAAAGAAGACGCCGGAGATTCGATTTAAAGGATTCACGGAGGAATGGGAAGAGAGACAGCTAGGGAAAATCATGAATGTAGCTTCCGCAAAAAGAATACATCAATCAGACTGGACTGACTTCGGAGTTAAGTTTTTTAGAGCGCGCGATATTGTATCGGCTGTAAAAAACGAAGAACCTAACGACTGTTTGTATATTTCTAAAGCTAAGTATGAGGAGTATAGTTCTATTTCTGGGAAGGTCGCTATTGGTGATATGCTTGTGACTGGAGTGGGGACTATAGGGGTCCCTTTTTTAATTCGGAATTTAGAGCCACTTTATTTTAAAGATGGGAATATTATTTGGTTCCAAAATAAAGAAATAATCGATGATAATTTCTTTTATTATTCATTTATTGGAAGCAGAATACAAGATTATATACATGACTCTGCAGGTATCGGAACAGTTGGCACGTACACAATAGAAAGCGGTAAAAAGACACCTATATCATTACCTCAAGATGAAGAGCAAATAAAAATCGGCTGTTTTTTCCAAAACCTCGACTCCCTCATCGCACTGCACCAGCGCAAGCACGACAAGCTCTGCACGGTAAAAAAGGCCATGCTCGAAAAGATGTTTCCAAAAGAAGGTGCCGATGTTCCGGAAATCCGTTTTAAAGGGTTTACAGGGAAGTGGGAGAGAAGGAAGTTAGGGGAAGAAAAAGATGTTCGTGATGGTACACATGCTTCTCCTCAATACCATTCAGAAGGGCATCCACTTGTTACATCAAAAAATCTTTCAGATGCGGGTTTGAATTTATCAGAAGTTTCGTTGATCTCAGATTATGACTTTAATGAAATAAACAAACGCTCAAAAGTAGGTATTGGCGATATCATCTTCGGAATGATCGGAACTATTGGAAATCCAGTGGTAGTAAATAGGGAGGATATTTCAATTAAAAATGTTGCTCTCATTAAAAACAGTGGAAGTGTCATTAATGAATTTCTGATTTATCTTTTTAAATCGAATATCTTCAATGAATATATTCGAAATGAATATTCTGGATCAACTCAGACATTCTTAGGCTTAAATAAAATTCGTGATTTTGGATTTCTTTCACCAAAGTATGATGAACAGCGCCGAATAGGTTCCTTTTTCCAACATATCGACTCCCTCATCACCCTTCACCAACGTGAATTGGACAAGCTGAGGAACATAAAAAAAGCCTGCCTAGAAAAAATGTTTGTTTAGGAAAAAGAAGGAAGAGAAACATGAATGAACTGGATAATTTCTATTCCTCCATTCGAGATATCCTGAGCAAAGCCCGCCAGAAAGCCTATACTGCAGTCAACTTTGCCATGGTGGAAGCCTATTGGCAGATTGGCAGGCGCATTGTCGAGCAAGAACAGCAGGGCCGGGAGCGGGCGGGCTACGGAGAATATTTGATAAAAAGCCTTTCGATCGAGCTGAAGAACGAATGGGGTAACGGGTTTTCCGTTGCTAATTTGAAGAATTTTCGGCAGTTCTATCAGGTATTCCCCAATTTTGAGAAAAGCTACGCAGTGCGTAGCCAATTGACCTGGTCCCACTACCGCTTGATCATGCGGGTCGATAATCAGGATGCCCGAGAGTTTTACCTCCATGAATGCGCCGAACAGCAGTGGAGCACTCGGGTGCTGGAACGGAACATCAACAGCTTCCATTTTGAACGCCTCCTTTCGTCCCGGAACAAACGGGAAGCCTTATTAGCCCCAACCGACGCTGAAAAAGGGCAACCGCGGGACTTCATCAAAGACCCCTATGTGCTGGAATTTCTGGACCTCCCGGAAACCCCCTGGCCCAAGGAACAATCCATCGAAAGCGCCATTGTTGACCATCTTCAATCCTTTTTATTGGAGATGGGGCGAGGTTT
>CAZRYP010000105.1:1369-3433 GCA_964604295.1 uncultured Treponemataceae bacterium | reverse complement strand
GTCGGTCGCCAATTCCGCATCAGTACTGAAACCAAACATTTCTATATCGATCTAGTGTTCTATAACTACATACTGAAGTGCTTTGTCCTGATCGACCTAAAAACCACCGAACTGACCCACCAGGATATCGGCCAGATGGACATGTATGTCCGCATGTTTGACGATCTAAAAAAACAAGCTGACGATAATCCTTCCATCGGCTTGATCCTCTGCACCCGGAAAGACGAAACCGTGGTTAAGTACTCCGTACTCAAGGAAAGCGAGCAGCTCTTTGCCTCCAAATACCGCTTGGTTTTGCCCAGCGAGGAAGAGTTGGTGGTGGAATTGGAACGGGAACAAAAGTTATTAACAGAACGAAAGGATGCATAGAAACGCATAATGAAAAAGGAGCTGGCTTCGTGAATGAATCGCAAATTGTCTTGTATACCACTCCTGACGGCGAAATCAAAATTGATACCATCCTGCGGAATGAAACCATCTGGCTGCCCCAGACCGCAATGGCGGAACTCTTTGACGTCAATGTTCCCGCCATATCCAAGCACTTGTCCAATATTTATAAAGAAGGTGAATTGAGCCGGGAAGCAACTATTTCCAAAATGGAAACAGTTCAAAACGAGGGGGGGCGGCAGGTTACCCGCAATAAAGAATACTACAATCTCGACGCCATCATTGCCGTGGGCTACCGGGTCAACTCCAAACGGGCTACCCAGTTTAGGATATGGGCCACCAGTATTCTGAAGGAATACATCATCAAAGGCTTTGCCATGGATGATGATCGGCTCAAAAAAGTCGATACCTGGGACTATTTTGACGAGTGGTTGGCGCGCATCCGGGATATCCGAGCCTCCGAAAAGCGTTTTTACCAGAAAATACGGGATATTTATGCTACCGCGGTCGATTATGAAAAAACCTCGGATCAAGCCCAAATATTCTTTAAAAAAGTCCAGAACAAAATGCTCTGGGCGATCACCGGCAACACCGCCGCCGAACTGATTGAAGCCCGCAGTAATCCCGAACTGCCGAATATGGGCCTCAGGTCCTGGCAGGGCTCCCTTGTCCGCAAGCAGGATGTGGCTATTGCCAAGAATTATTTGAATGCCGATGAGATCAAAGACCTCAACGGAATCGTAACCATGTATCTTGATTATGCGGAAAACCAAGCCCGGCTGAGAAAAACCGTTACCATGGAACAATGGTCGGAAAAACTCGATGCCTTTCTGTTGTTTAACGAGCATGAACTTTTAACCCATGCCGGAAAAGTAAAAGCTGATGTAGCCCAAAAAATTGCCGAACAACGGTATGAAGAATTCGACACTAAGCGCAAAACCGAAGATGCACTGACCGCCGACAGAGAGGATATAAAAGAACTGGAAGAGATAGAGAAACGACTTCTGGAGAAAAATAAAAAATGACCTTTACGAATGAAACCGACTTTGAAAACGCGCTCATAGAGATCCTTTCCCACAAGGGCTGGGAGAGGGAGGTCATAAATTACCCTACCGATAAGAACCTCTTGAAGAACTGGGCGACCATCCTCTTCGACAACAACCGCGACATCGACCGGCTAGGCGATTGTCCCCTCACCGAGGGCGAGATCCAGCAGATCATGGAGCAGATCGCCGCCCTGCGCACGCCTCTCAAACTCAATGGCTTCATCAACGGGAAAACTGTCTCGATCACTCGCGACAACCCGGAAGACCGCCTCCATTTCGGCAAGGAAGTAAGCCTTAAGATTTACGACCGTCGCGAGATCGCCGCAGGCCAGAGCCGCTATCAGATCGCCCGGCAGCCAAAATTCAAGAGCAAGTCGAATATCTTGAACGACCGCCGGGGCGACCTCATGCTTCTTATAAACGGCATGCCCGTCATCCATATCGAGCTTAAAAAAAGCGGCGCGCCCGTGAGCCAGGCCTTTCACCAGATCGAAAAGTATTCGGACGAGGGCATTTTCACGAGCCTCTTTTCCCTCATTCAGATTTTTGTCGCCATGCAGCCGGAGGAAACACGCTACTTCGCGAATCCCGGTCCCGAGGGCAGATTCAACACTGATTACTATTTCCGCTG
>CAZRYP010000105.1:0-1359 GCA_964604295.1 uncultured Treponemataceae bacterium | reverse complement strand
TGGGCGGACTTCAACAACGAGCCGATCAATGATTGGAAGGATATCGCTTCCTCCCTCCTCTCCATCCCCATGGCGCACCAGCTCATCGGCTTTTACACCGTCGCCGATGGTTCGGACGGCATCCTCAAGGTGATGCGGAGCTACCAGTATTACGCAGCCAACGCCATCTCCGACCGGGTATCCAAGATCGACTGGAGCGCCCACAAGGGGCGGGGCGGCTATGTCTGGCATACCACCGGCTCAGGCAAGACCATGACCAGCTTCAAGTCAGCCCAGCTCATCGCCAATTCCAAGGACGCCGACAAAGTCATTTTCCTCATGGACCGGATCGAGCTCGGCACCCAGTCTCTGAACGAGTACCGTGGCTTCGCCGAGGAGAGCGAGGAGGTTCAGGCCACCGAGAACACCGCCATCCTGATCACCAAGCTGAAAAGTACGCGCCCGGCCGACACCTTGATCGTCACCTCGATTCAGAAGATGAGCAACATCAAGGACGAAGAAGGCGGCATCAATACCCATGACCTCGCCCTGATGCAGGCGAAGCGGATCGTCATTATCGTCGACGAGGCGCATCGTTCAACCTTTGGAGACATGCTGATCACGATCAAGGCCACCTTTCCCCGCGCCCTTCTCTTTGGCTTTACCGGCACCCCCATCCATGAAGAGAACCAGAAGAAACTCAATACCACGTCCTCCCTATTTGGTGACGAGCTCCACCGCTACAGCATCGCCGACGGTATCCGGGATAAGAATGTCCTGGGCTTCGATCCTTATAAGGTCCTCACCTATAAGGACAAAGATCTGCGCATCGCTGTGGCCCTGGAACAGGCGAAAGCCAGCGATGAGGCTGAAGCCTTTGCCGATCCCAAAAAGAAAGCCGTCTTTAACCGATTCATGAGAGACACGCCCATGGCCGGATACATCGCGGACGACGGCAGCAGGGTCAAAGGCATCGAGGATTACCTGACACAGGCCCAATACGAGCGGACAGAGCACCGGGAGAAGGTAGTCGAGGATATTCTGGATAATTGGCTCACCTTGAGCCAGAACGGGAAATTCCATGCGCTCTTCGCCACTACGAGCATAGCTGAGGCGATCGAATATTACCGCCTTCTCAAGAACAAGAAACCCGATCTGAAAATCACCGCCCTCTTTGATCCGAACATCGACAATAATGGCGGGGTGAAGTTCAAGGAGGACGGTCTTGTCGAGATAATCGAGGACTATAACGCGCGGTATGGCCAGGATTTTTCCCTACCTTCCCATGCGCAATTCAAGAAAGACATAGCCGCCCGTCTTGCCCATAAAGAGCCGTATATCCGCCTGGAGCGAAGCCCGGAGAAACAGATCGATCTTCTG
>CAZRYP010000104.1:0-8077 GCA_964604295.1 uncultured Treponemataceae bacterium | reverse complement strand
GGTACGGCATGTTCAGCGGTCACTTTCGATACGTCGGCGATGACGAGGAGTTCGGAGGGGCCGGCGGGGGCTTCCGTGCCGACGAGGCCGAAGAGTTGGCGCTTGGCGCTCGCCACATAGCGTCCGCCGGGGCCTACGACGACGTCGCAGCGAGGGACGGAAAGACCGGAAGACAGGGTCGTGCCGAAGGCGAGGGCGGCGACGGCATGGGCTCCCCCGCAGCGCAGGAAACCGGAGGCGCCGGCTATGTATGCGGCGCCCAGGGTAACCTCGGTGGGGCGGGGACCGGCGCACCAGACTTCCCCCACGCCGGCCTCGACGGCTGGCGTCACGGTCATGAGGGCCGAGGAGGGAAGGGGGTAACGCCCGCCGGGCACGTAGCAGCCGGCGCGCGCGACGGGCAGGAATTCCTGCCCGGCGCGGCCGCCCGGTACGGCGATGTCGAAATTGGAGAGGGAGGAGCGCTGGGCGGCCGCGAAAGCCGCGATGCGGGCTTTCGCGCGCGTAAGAAGACCCCGCAGGTCCTCGTCGAGGCGCAGCCAGGCGGCCTCGAGTTCGGCCCTGCCCAGGACGAGCCGATCCCCCGGAGCGAGCTCCCCGAGCTTCTCGGCCCATGCCCTCAGTCCAAGTTCGCCCGAATCCCTGACATCGGCTATGGCCAGGGCGGCGACGGCATCCACCTCGGGGGAAAAAAGGCGAGTCTGGGAACCGGGAAGGTCGCCGGGACCTATCCTTCTCAATGGATGCCGGTCCATGCCGAGCCTCCGTCCGAAGCATCGTAGCCCTGCTTGGCGTTGCCCGGTCTTCTCTGCACCTTCCGGGAACGCCTCTCCAGCTCGTTTTCGATGTCGGCCAGCTTCGCTCCTTCGCGCAGAGCCTTGACGAGGGCGAAATAGACGACATCGGCTGCCTCGAAGGCCGAATCGGCCGCGTTCGAAGTCACCGCCAGCTCATCGGCCTCCTCGCGCAACTTGGAAGCCAAGAGGCCGGAATCGCTGAAGAGACGGCGCGTATAGGATCCTTCCGGCGCGTCCTTCAGCCTGGCCTCTATCGTACGCGACAGTTTCTCGATGCCATAACCATCGTCGAAGCAGCTGCGACGCTCCAGATGGCAGAAACCCCTGCCCTCCTGCCTGACGGTGAAGCGGATGCAGTCCCTGTCGCAATCGAGATCGGCGCGCAGGAGCCTCTGCCCGTTGCCTGAAGTCTCCCCCTTCACCCAGAGGCCGCGGGAACGCGATTTATAGACGCCCCTGCCCGACTCCAGGGAGGCATCCAGGCTTTCGAGATCGGAGTAGACGAGACCGAGGAACCTGCCGCCCTCGTCGCAGACGGCGGTGGGCCATAGCCCGTCGGCGCGGTCCGTGGACAGCGGGGCGGAAAAGGCGCACGCGAGGCTCAAAGCCCCTGTGGCGATGGCCGTGCCGGCCTGGACATCGGCCCCCATGGCATCCAGGCGGGCGATCTGGGCGATCCCGTCCTCGCCTCCCGAGGCGCCGCCGGCGAAGGTGACTCTCGCTCCCTTCGCCGCTTCCACGATGGAGGCCGCCCTTTCGAAGTCGAAGCCGTTCATCTCGCCTTCGCGGTCTATCGTCGTGACGAGGAATCCGCCCACATAGGGCTTGAGTTCCCTGATCCTGTCGAAGAGCCCGGCTTCCGTGGCCCGGGTCCAGCCTTCGACCATGATCCTTTCCTTGTTCGTATCCAGGGCCGCGATGAGGCGTTCGGGAGGGAGGCTCGCGAGGAATTCAGGCGTCGCCTTCGTCCCGATCATGACGGCCCTCGCACCTGCGTCCAGGTATTCCAGGGCCAGTTCCCTCGAGCGGATGCCCCCGCCCACCCTGCATGCGTATCTGCAGACGAGGTCCAGGATCGCCTTCTTGTTGGATCCCTTGCCCAGGGCGGCGTCCAGGTCGACGATGGCGATTTCGCCGGCACGGGAAAGCCTCTCGGCCAGTTTTTCCGGGTCGCCCACGTCGATCATCGGGTGGCGCCCGCCTCTCAGCTGGACCGCCCTTCCATTCAATATGTCTATGCTGGGTACTATCATATCCTCACCTCCACGTCGCTTTCCGAAAGATACCGCTTGAGATCCATTATCGACAGCTCCCTTCTGTGGAAGGCCCCGGCCCCGAGCACGGCGCTCGCACCCGCCTTCACTCCTTCAAGGAAGTGTTCCGCTCTTGTTGCTCCGCCCGAGGCTATCACGGGAATGCGAGCGGCGCCGGCGATCGCGCTGACGAGGGCGCAGTCATAGCCGAGCCCAGTCCCGTCCCTATCTATCGAGGTGAGGAGGATTTCCCCGGCGCCGAGGGCGGCGCAGCGGCGAGCCCAGTCGACGGCATCCAGACCGGTTCCCGTCTTTCCCGCGTCTATCGCCACTTCCCAGCCAGCCTCGCCGCGATCCGGCGCGCCTGAGTCCGGACCCGCGTCAATCCCCGCATTCCGGCGTGCGTCTATAGCCACGATGACGCACTGGACGCCGAAGCGTTCGGCCAGTTCCGAGATCAGTCCGGGATTTCTCACGGCGGCGCTGTTCACCGAAATCCTGTCAGCTCCCGCGTTCAGGAGCCTTTCGGCGTCCTCGACGCTCCTTATCCCTCCGCCCACGGAGATGGGGATGGAAACGGCGCTTCTCACGGCGGCCACGGCCTCGATGGCGGTCTTTCTCTCCTCGAGGGTGGCGCTGATGTCCAGGAGGGCTATCTCGTCGGCTCCTTCGCTCTCGTAGCGGGCGGCCAGCGCGGCGGGTTCGCCCGAATCGACGAGGTTTTCGAACCTGACGCCCTTGACCACCCTTCCTCCCTTTATATCGAGGCAGGGGATAATGCGCGTGGCCGTTCCCTTGTTCCTTGCGTTCTTCATGACCTGCTCCCCCTCGTTCCCAGGCCCATCCAGCCCAGGAAAAGATCGAGGCCCCAGGGACCCGAGAGCTCGGGATGGAATTGGCAGAGCAGAATCCCTGGTACCCCCGATTCGGGATCGAAGCGGCCTTCGATCGTCGCGGCGAATTCCTCGCCATAGGCGCAGGACGCGGAAAGATATCCGTCGGGCGCATCCCCGATCCTGTAGGAATTCGCGAAATATGCCCAGCCCGGCCGGATGAAACCGTCGCCTTCGGCCGGAACGACCCTGTTCCAGCCGAGCTGGGGAAGGGGCAGGGAGGTCCTGAACTTTTCCACCCTGCAGGGAATGGCTCCCAATCCCGGAATCCCGGGGGTTTCCTCGCTCGAAAGGCAGAGCAGCTGCATGCCGAGGCAAATGCCCATGGTGGGAAGGCCTTCGGCGACGCGGGCCGAGAGGGCCTTGTCCAGACCCGACGCTCTCAGCCTGGCCATGGCGGCCCCGAAAGCTCCGACGCCCGGAAGGAAGGCCTTGTCGGCCCTGTAAAGCACATCGGGATCCTCGGTGACGAGGGCCTCGACCCCCGCCCTGGCGCACATGGCTTTCACGGAAGCCAGGTTGGCCGCTCCCGTGGCGGCTATGGTGAGTTTTCCAATCATGACGCGTTTTCCTTGCCGGAATTCACCTTTTTCGTCACTTTCAGCAAGGCGGCACCCTTCGTGCTGGCTGCCTTGGTCGCACCGGGATCTGTGGCCGCGGACCCTGCCGGCGCCAGAGCTTCCCTGAGGGCGAGGGCGAGGGCCTTGAAGGCAGCCTCGGCCCTGTGGTGATCGTTGCATCCCTTGAGGACATCGACATGGATCGTGATGGCCGCGTTCGACGCGAGGCTCGACAGGAAGTGGCCGACGTTTTCCGACGCCAAGTCGCCTATCATCTCCCGTTCTAGGCCGAGATTGGCATCGCAGAAGGGACGGCCGGAGATGTCCACCACAGCCCTCGCGAGGGCTTCGTCCAGCGGGGCGTAGGCCGTGCCGAAGCGCCGGATGGGGCCGATGTCGCATACGGCCTCCTTGAGCGCGGCTCCAAGGGTTATGGCGCAATCCTCGGCGCTGTGGTGATCGTCCACTTCGATATCGCCTTCGCATTCGAGATCCAGGGACCAGCCCGCGTGGCAGGAAAGACTGTACAGGAGGTGGTCGAGGAAGCCCAGCCCGGTGGAAATCGAAGAGGTGCCGGGAAAGAGGCCGAGTTCGAGATGGATCTTCGTTTCCTTGCTTTCCCTCGAGGCCGCGAATGTCGTGCGGTTCATCGTGTCCATGAGAATGCCTCCATGCGTCCAAGCGCGGTTTCGAGCCTTTCGAACGAAACCTCGTCGCCGGGACAGGTGATGCGTACGAGATTCCTGGCATCGGGATTGCCCGGCCAGTAGCGGATCAGTATGCCCTGTGCCCTCAGCGCGAGGACGAAAGCCTCGGCGTCGGGGACGAGGGCGCTCACGAAGTTGGCCTGGGAAGGCCAGGTCTCCGCGCCCATCAGGGCCAGTCCTCCCTCCAGGGCCTTGCGCTCCACTCGTATCCGCCTTACGAAATTTCCGTAGCGCAGACCGCCTTCGGCGAGCGCCAGCCTGGCGGCTTCGATGGCGGGGGAGGAGAGGGAGAAGGGAGGGCCGGCCTCCCTGAGCCTGCCTACGAGGGCCGTGCCGGCCTTGCCCGTCATGGCCCAGCCCGCCCTGAAGCCGGCAAGACCCCGGGATTTGGAAAAGCTGCCGGTGAGGAGGACTCCGGGTGTTTCCAGCCCGGCTCCGAATATGGAGGGATCGTCGGCGAAATCGACATAGGTGACATCGAGAAGGAAGACGCTTCCCGCCTTCGCCGAAGCCTCGGCGATCCTCGTGAAATCGTCCATGCCGAGCATGGTGCCCGCGGGATTGTCCGGCGAGGCGATGATCGCCATCGCGGGCTTTTCGGAGAGGATGAGGGAGCAGAATTCCTCGACCGGAAACGCCGATCCCGGTTTCCTGAACACGGGAACGAAGGTCGCGTTCGTTCTCCTGCTCGCGTCCAGGAACTCGACGAAGCCGGGAGTCGTGCTCAAGATTTTTGAGCCTCTGCCCGCCAGAGCCCTGAAAGCCCTCTCTATGGCGTCGTCGGCCCCCGCCGTCGCGATGACCTGCGCGGGCTCGACGCCGAAAAAGGCGGCGAGATCCCTTTCGAGGATTTCCGCCCTCGGATACCGGCACGCGACTTCGGGGGAGAGGACGCGGCGGAGCTGTTCCGCGTCGAGCACGCAGGATCCCTCGTTCGCGTCCACTTTCAGCCAGTCAGTTCTTGTCATCGCGTTTCTCCTTCACGGCACCAGCTGGCTGAGCTGGGTGACGACGATGTCCGTGCCTCCGCGGCGCTTGATCTCCGGAATCAGGGCGGCGAGCTTGTCCTTGGGAGCCGCGACGCGCACGGCGAAGTCCTTTCCTCCCTCGAGGGGGGAAAGGGTGGGGGAGCGCAGGCAGGGGAGGATGCTGATGACGGATTCGAGGTCGGCCGCCGAGACGTTGACCTCGAGCATGACCCTCCTGCGGGCTTCGAGCACGGAACGCAAAATGAGAACCAGGGCATCGGCCGCCTCGCGCTTGGCGGGATTCTCCATCGCCTTCCTGGAGGCGTAGAGGCAGGTGGAGCTTTTCATGATGGTGTCGATGATGACGAGGCCGTTCGCCCTCAGGGTGCTTCCCGTCGCGCAGTTGTCGACGATGAGGTCGGCATCCTCGGGGGGAAAGACTTCCGTGGCTCCGTAGGAGCGGATGAAAGTCGACCCGGGTATGTTCTTCCTCATCCACTTCCTGGTGATCGCCTCATACTCCGACGCTATCACGGGAGCCCTGCCGCAGGCTTCGATCCAGGAGATGGTGGGGGCGGCGATCGTGCCGATCCTCGCCATGAGGGATTCGGGGGCCGCCGCCACGACGCTTACGGGATCCATGCCCGTATCGAAGAGCTCCACCAGGTCCACGTCGAGTTCCTTGACCCAGTCGGCGCCGGCGAAGCCGATGTCCCTGCTTCCCGAAGCCAGCATCTCGACGATGTTCTGGGGCTTGAGGAGTTTGGCCTCGTATTGCAGCGTCGATGAGCCGACGGCGTAGGTGGAGCCGTTCCCGATCCTGGGACGGTATTCCCTCTCGTCGATATTGACCGGAAGGCCGGCGTCGGCAAGGAGCTGGATGACCTTGCCCTGCATTCTTCCCTTGGGAAGCCCGATCCTCAAAAGTGTTTCCGCGTTGCTCATGGTTTCTCCCTTGTGCCGCGCCCGTCCTGTCCGCCGGCGCTTCTACAGGGAAACCGCGCTCTTCAGCGGTCCTCCAAATAAAAACGCCGGCTTTGGCGAGCCGGCGTTTTTCATAGCATGCTTTATCCCCGAACGGACTTAAGCCCTACTTGACCCCGGCATCCTGAGATGATGGCCGTGGTGATGATGGAGGGTACTGGACCCGTTCGTGGTAATGACTCCGCTATTCATGATATCGCCAATAGAAACACGGTTCGCATATCCATGTCAATATATGGGGCGATATTCCCGCCAATATTGCATATTTTTTCATTTCGGCGCTACTATGGCTCCATTGCATGAGCGTACAAGGCATTTTCGTCCACGGCAGGGGGCCGACTCAGTCCTCTCTCGTCTATCCCGTCCTGTCGAGACGTTCCGGCGGTCTCTCCTTGGGCATCAATCTTTTCCCCGACCGCAAGCGATGCGGCTTCGACTGTCCCTACTGCGAGGTGGGGCCCTTCGAAGGCGGCGCCCCCTACTCCGCGCGGAGGCTGGAGTCCGAGCTGGAGGACTTTTTCGCCCGCGGCTATGCCGCAGGCTGGGCGCCGCGGCCCCTGCGCGACATCTGCTTTTCCGGCAACGGCGAACCCACCCTCTCCCCCGACCTCTGGGACGCGCTTGAGCTCTGCGCCGCATCGCGGCGCCGGCACGCCGATATCACGGGCTCGGCCCCTACTGTCATCATCACCAATTCCACGGGCTTCCTCGACGCAGGGATCTCCCGCCGGCTCGCTGCCTTCGCCGCGAAGGAGCCCCTGAAGATCTGGGCCAAGCTGGACGCGGGGAGCCAGGAACGATTCGAGGCCATGTCCGGATCGGGCTTTCAGATCGGCGACATCGTCTCGGCGATAGGCGGATTCGCCAGGAGTACTCCCCTTGTCATCCAGACCATGGTCTGCGGGCTGGGAGGATCGAAGCCCGACGATGCCGAAGCCCTGGCCTACGCCTCCCGCGTCAACGCGATGCTGAAGGACGGAGCCATGATCGAGGCTATCCATGTGTATACCGTGGCGCGGGTTCCGCGCGCCGCCTGGGTAAGCCCTCTGACCGAGGGCGAGATCCTCGGCTTCATGGACAGGGTCGCGTCCGCGCTGGACAGGCCTTTGCCCATCTCGGGCTATGGAAGCGGGGAAGGGGAGCTCCACCTCGAGCCGTGATCGATCTCCACACCCACTCCACCGCCTCGGACGGTTCCCTCCCCCCGGCCGAGCTCGTCGATCTTGCCAAGAAGACAGGGCTCAAGGCGCTCGCCCTCACCGATCACGATACGGTGGCGGGCATAGGCGAGGCGCGCCGGCGCGCCTCGGAGCTGGGCCTGGCCTTCGTCCCGGGAGTCGAGATAGAAATCGATTTCGATCCCGGCGAGTTCCACCTTCTGGGGCTGGGCATAGACGAGACAAGCGGAAGACTCGCAGAAGCCCTCTCCCTCCTCGCGGACGCCAGGACGGACAGGAATGAGCGCATCGTGGAGCTTTTCAGGAGCGACGGAATTCCCATCGACCTGGAGGAGATAGCCGAAATAGCGGGAACCGGACGGATCGGCAGGCCGCACCTGGCCGATGCCCTCCTGCGCCGCAGGATAGTGCGCACGAGGCAGGAAGCTTTCGATCGATTCCTGGGGAAGGGCAAGCCCTTCTACCTTCCCAAGGATTGCCTTCCCTTCGCCAAGGCGCTCGGCTGCATCAGGGCGGCCGGGGGAATAGCCGTCATTGCCCATCCATACTCCCTTTTCGTGAGCAAGCCCAAGCTGGCGGTCCTCATGGACGAGTGGAAGGAGGCGGGAGTCGAGGGAATCGAGGCCTACCATCCGACGGCGAAGCTGGGCCAATGCAGGATCCTTGAAACGATGGCTCGGGATCGGGGATTCCTCGTCACCGCGGGATCGGATTTCCACAGCAGGGAAAAGCCCGAA
>CAZRYP010000103.1:0-8077 GCA_964604295.1 uncultured Treponemataceae bacterium | reverse complement strand
ATCCTCCAGGCCTACGGTCGCTCGGACAGCGGGGAAAACCAGTTCAACCGCCGCCTGCCCAGCGCCGCCGAGCTGGACTACATGCTGTGGACCAGCCTCGCCGCCTCCCCTTCCCATATCCTTTTCTGGGCGAGGTACCGCAGTAGCGAGGCCTGGCTCGAGGATGTCTTCCTTCCTACCGTGAACCCGGTCATCCGGATCGCCGCCGGGGGCATCGAAGCCCTGGAGAGCGCGGATTTTGCCCCGGTCCCGGCGGGATCGCGGCTCTTCCGCTTCCGTACAGCCGGTGGAGAGTACCTGGCCCTCATCTGCGGCTCCCGCCGGGCCAGGAAAGCGAAGCTCGCCATTCCCGAGGGCTTTGTCGCCCGGCCCCTCCTCCTTCCCCCCGGAGCCGAAGTCTCCTTCGGGGAGGGAAACGACCTCGTCATTTCCGCGCGGGCTTACTCCGTCCTCCTCTTCGGGCTCGCCCGATGAATCGCGAACCCCCGTTCAGTTGCTTCCCGGGGGAAAGGGCGGTATACTGTTTTTCCGGTCAAATCGCATTTTTCCTATATTCGATTCCATGCACAGGGGGTTGCCGATGAAGGTCGCCGAAAGGATGCGCCTTTCCGGATTCGCGCTTGCCGCGCTGCTCGCGGCGTCTACCGCATTCATGCCGCAAAGCGCATTCGCGCTGGATCTCTATGCCTTTTCGGCCCTGACCGCCTCGACCGAGACGGCGAGCCCGCTGTATGTGGATGTCCGCGCCGGCCTGGAGCACCAGGCCGGCGACTTCGGCATCGCCTGGGAGCTGGGTTTCGACAGCGCAGGAACCTATCAGGCCCCATTCTTCGGAAGCTACTTCGGCGGCGTCTCGGTCGAGATCAGGAAGGCCGGCTTTTCCTACAGCCAGGGCGGCTTCACCGTCGGGCTGGGCCAGACTCCCCTCGAGGATGTCATCTTCTCCCCCTATTCCCTCTTCCAGAATTCCCTGGGACATCCCATGCTCGGAGCCGAGATCACGTACGAGGCCGATGGCTTCTTCTACCGCGACCGCTGGATGATCCTCAACAAGGACCTGCAGGACGGGCTTTACACGAGCGACAATCCCGACGGCTACGCGAGCGTCTACGACGACAGGGGCGCCGTCCTCAAGACCTACGGAGTGAAGACCGGAAACTTCCGGTTCGGTTACCAGGATTCGGTGATCTTCACGGGCGACTATTTCGACATCGACTACTTCGCCAACCCCATACCCACCATCTTCGTCCAGCAGATCGCCAGGGCTCCCGGCAGACCCTGGACCAGGGAGGATGGCGACCACAACGCCATCATGGGCTTCTTCGCCGACTGGAACGACGGCGGCCGCTACGCCTACGCGCAGATCCTGGTGGACGACTTCAACATGAACCGCTTCATCGACCCGTCGGGGAAGCAGAATCCGGACAAGATCGCCTGGTCGCTGGGAGGGCGGATGGAAAGCCCGGCGGGCACCTTCGGCCTCTACCACGCCGGCGCCACGAAATACACATTCTCCTCGGCCCGGGAAATGTACTATTCCTATACCCTGTATCCCGGCAGCCTGGTACTTTGGGAAGACACGGAGACCCCGATAGGCATAGAGGAGAACATGCTCGGCTACCTCCACGGCGAGAACAACATCGCCCTCCTCGGCACCTGGAAACGCGGATTCGGGGACTACGACCTCGCGGCCAGCCTCGAGATGACCCTGTCCGGATCCAAGTCCCCGGCCAACCCCTGGCACGAGTACGACACGCTCGAGGAAGCGGGCGAGGGCACGAAACTCCTCGACGACCCGGTCCTCGAAAAGAAAGTCGTGCTGGGATTCGAGGCTGGCCGCCCCTTCGGCGACTTCTATGTCGGCATCGCCGGGAAGCTGGGCTTCGTGGTCAACAGGCTCGAAACCGTCGCCGCCGCGGCATCCCCCGACGGAAACGCGGAGCCTTACTTCGCTCCCTCGGGCGAATCGGGATTCATCGGGGAATTCTCCCTCTTCGGCCGCTACGTCCTCAGGCCGTGAGGCGGACGGATACCATGCGCATCGCCTTCTTCACGGACTCCTACCACCCCGTCGTCTCGGGCGTCGTTTCCTCCCTGGACGGAATCGCCAAGGGAATGGTGGAGCGCGGCCACGAGGTCAGGATCATCTGCCCGGAATTTCCTCCCGACAGGATGCAGGACGTCAGCGACGACGAAAAAATTCTCCGCGTGCCTTCGGGTACGGCCATCGTCACCCCCGACAGGATCGGCTTTCCCTGGCGCACCGCCGAGACCTGGAAGCTGGTCGAGGAATTCCAGCCCGATATCGTGCACATGCAGACCGAGTTCACCCTGGGGGCCATGGGCAGGAATTACTGCCGGTACAGCGGCCTCCCCGTCCTGTCCACCTGCCACACCTACTATGAAATGTACATGGGCAGCTACCTTCCCTTCCTCCCCAGGACTCCCGCGAAAGCCCTATGCCGCTCCTGGATCAAGGCCACCTACTTCAACGACGACTTTATCATCGTGCCCTCGAAGCACATCAGGGAAGTGCTGCAGGGCTACGGCCTGAAGAAGGAATACAGGGTCATCCCCTCGGGGGTGGACGAGAGAATGTTCAAGCCCGAGCCGGAGGCGGGGCTGGCCTTCAGGCGGAGCCTGGCCGCGGAACGTCCGGGCTTCGGCGAAGGCCCTCTCCTCATGTACGCGGGTCGGATCGGGCTGGAGAAAAACCTAGACATGCTGGCTTCGGCGATGCGCACCGTCTTCGCCGCCAGACCCGACGCCCGCCTCCTGATGGTGGGCGGCGGACCTGCGCGCGACGAAGTGGAATCCATCTTCCAGAAAATGGGCCTGAACGACCGTGTCGCCTGGTTCGGCTTCATGAAGCGGAGCCAGCTGCCGGCCATCTATTCGGCCTGCGATCTTTTCGTCTTTCCCTCCACCACCGAGACACAGGGGATGGTGACGATCGAGGCCATGCTCTGCGGCCTGCCCGTCGTCGGCGTGGCGCGCATGGGCACGGCGGAGATCATGGCCGGCGACGAAGGGGGACTTCTCTCCCCCGACGATCCGGAAGTATTCGCGGAAAAGGTCCTGACGCTGATCGAGGATGGGGAGCTCCGCTCCCGGAAGGCTTCCGAAGCCCGCAGCCATGGCATGAAATGGAGTCTCGGCGCCTGCCTGGACAAGCTCGAAGGCTTTTACGGCCATGTGCGCGATTCGCGCAAGGACTGAGTCCCCGATGCGCCGTTCAAAGCGAGGGTTCAAGATGCGAAGGACAGCAGGATTTACCGACAGGTCCTCGCGGCCTGCTCTCATTCTCCTGGCTCTCGTAGGGATCTTCCTGCCCCACGCTCTCCCGGCCCAAGGGCTGGACTTGCTCTTCCCCGGCGACGAAGCTTTCGACGAGATGCGCTTCTCCGCCATCCTGGAGGGGAGGGTGCCCGAAACCAACGCCTTCCCGATTTTTGGCGAAAAACCCGCCTCCGGATCGGCCTCCGGATCCGCCTTCGGGTTGAGCCTGGCCACGCCGACCTTCTATTACGATAGCCCGGCCCAGTCCATCGACGATCTGGCGGGCAACTCCGATTCCGACGGAGCTCCCCTGCCTTCTCCCGCCCTTCCGGAACTCCAGCGCTTCGCCGCCGAGATGCCCGGCCCCCTGGAGCTCGAACTGGAATTCGGCGCGGGGGACTATCTCTCCTTCCGCATCGACATTCCCCTCACCTACCGCGTCGACCGCTTCGTCGGGACGGGCTCCACCCTCAGCTGGGACCTGGAGGACTGGGGCGGCAACCTGCTGGGCAACATGGAATTCCCCAGGAAGAGCTGGGTAGCCCTGGGCAGGCCGGGCTTCGGCGCCGCCCTCGGCCGCTTCCCGGCCGGCATGGCTTCGGGAAAATTCGGCGGGGCCATCCTGAATCCCGCGGCCTCCTGGTACGATCAGGCCCGCTTTTCCCTGGGGGAGGACAGAGTCAGGTTCACCTGGATGCTCGCGACCAGCTCGGCCCAGCTTTCCGCCGCGGAGTCCGAGGTCCAGTTCAGGAGGGAAGCGGACGGAACCAGCTTCTGGGACAGCCAGAACGACCATGACAGGGCGGGCGGCGACGAGGCCGTCAAGCTGGCTTCCTGGCACCAGTTCGAGTGGATGCCCCTCGACTGGCTGTCCCTCGGCTTCGCCGAGAGCAGCATGATGGGCGGACGCGCTCCCGGGCTCACCTTCTTCCTGCCCGCGGGAATCTGGCACAACACCTACGCGGCGGGCTACTCGAACGTCACCGCCGAACTCAACTTCGCGATGACGCCGATCAAGGGCCTTCTCCTCTCGGGCGAATACCTCGTGGACGACGCGAGGAGCGGCGACGAACCCGCCACATCCAAGCCAGCCGCGGGCGCGTGGCGCCTCCAGGCCGAATGGGACCAGGCCCCCTCTCCCGGAACAAGGCTTGAGTTCGGCGCCGAGTATGGACACGCCGACACCTGGACCTATGTGCGATGGCAGCCCTACCTCAGCTGGTACCAACGCCAGGTCCTTCCCGGCGGACGCCGGGGCGTGGACCTGCCCCTGGGCTCGCCCTACGGTCCGGATTCGGACTATCTCGGCCTCTGGGCCGGCTATTCCGACAGACAGGGGCGCGGCGCCGATCTCGCCTACGAATTCGTCGTCAAGGGACCCATCAGGATGGGGATGATGACGAAGCAATGGATCGATACAGACGGCGACGGCATCGACGATGAAGAGGCCTGGATACCCATCTACTACGACTACGATCTCTACGCCGGAGAGGGAGCCCTGGCGGCCATACTGGCCCGGCCGGACGAAATCAGGCATATCCTCAGCTTCGACGGAAGGCTGCCCCTGGGCAAGGGACTGACAGCCGTGCTGAAAGCCAGCCTCGGCTGGTACCGGAACTATGGCAATGTCGCGGGGGAAAGCGAAACCCTCTTCCTTCTCTATGCCGGCCTGCGGTGGAGTCCTGTCGGAGGCAAATAGCCCGATTTTCCATGCCGGTTGCTGCGGACCTGAAAGTGCGCTACAGTTTCAGACAGCGAAAAATTCCGGGAATCCAGGTTCCCACGGGGAAGAGCGGTGCGATGACCGAAAGAAAAAGAAAACAAGTGCTCGTGGCTGCCCTCGACCTGGTCTTTCTCTACGCCTCGCTCTACCTGGCACTCCTCATGCGCAAAGGCATAGCGCCCAGCGCCGCCGACTGGCAGAACCACATCAGGGTATTCCGATTCATATTCATATGGTGGATCATCTGCTTCTATACCGCCGGGCTCTATAATCTGGCCGTGATCTTCGATCGGGGAACCCTCGCGCGGAGGCTTGCCTGGTCGGCCATCGCCGCCACCCTCGGCACGGTCGTCGTCTTCTACGTCTACAAGGCCCCAGGCATATTTCCGAAAACCGTCCTGGCCCTTTTCGCGGGAACCTCGGTCGGACTCATCTATTTCGGACGCAGGGTGTACGCGAAGATCCAGACCAGCGTGGTACGCAAGCGGGGCGTGGCTTTCGTCGGCAGGGTGAACAGCTCGGTCCGCGAATTGCTTTCGGCTCCCAGGAACCTCGAAAGACTCGGCTATGAATTCAGGCTCGTCCTGGACGACGGCACCTGCGAGGATGAGTTGCCGGCGGGAGTGAGCCGCTGCGCGGACGGGGATGCCCTGGCCAGGGCGGTCAAGTCGGGAGAAATCAGCCTCGTCCTGATAGGCGACGAAAAAAGCATGTCCGACGAGACCAGGCTCCTTCTCTTCGATCTTCTCGAGGCCGGCGCGGGCTATTCGGGGCTATTCAACTTCTATGAACGCATCTTCCGGAAGACGCCCCTCGAGGATATCGATGAAACCTGGTTCCTCGACAATATAGATCTCATGTCCAAGAAACCCTACATCGCCGTCAAGCGGCTCATCGACGTGACGCTGGCCGTCGGATTCCTTCTTCTCACCCTGCCCTTCTGGCCCTTCCTCGCGCTGGCTATCAGGATCGACAGCTCCGGGCCGGTCTTCTTCAGCCAGACCCGTCTCGGCAGACTCGCGAAGCCTTTCAGGATGATGAAATTCAGGACGATGCGCGTCGACGGCAACCATCAGGGTCCCACGGACAAGGACGACGCGCGGATCACCAGGCTCGGCAGACTCTTCAGGAAATCCCGCCTGGACGAAATTCCCCAGCTCCTCAACGTGCTGGCCGGGGACATGAGCTTCGTGGGGCCGCGGCCGGAACGCCCCGAGCTGGCCAGACAGCTGGAGCGCGACGTTCCGTACTACAAGCAAAGGCTGCTGGTGAAACCGGGCGTGACGGGTTGGGATCAGGTTTCGGGGGAGTATCATTCGCCGTCGAGGGCCGACACTTTCAAGAAGCTCCAGGCCGACCTCTACTATGTGAAGAATCTTTCGCTGAGCCTCGATATGTCGATTCTTTTTAAAACTGTCTTCACCGTGCTCAGGGCCAGCGGGCGTTGAGGACAAGGACTGCCGCGCTCCCTATAAATTGACCCTGCCGATGATCTTGTTGCTCCTCGATCCCGATTCTCCCTGAGTTCCGCTTTCGCCGCCGGTGGACTTTTCTTCGCCGTAACCCCTTTCGGTGGCCTTGGCCTTGTCCTTCAGGTTCTTCTTCAGGACATCTTCGATCGCCGAGGAGAGGGCCAGGCTGACGGAATTGCCCTTGGCGACACCGCTTTTGATGGAGGCGAGGACCGAATCGAGCCTTGAGTCGGCCAGGTCGCTCTCCACGAGGACGATGGCGAGGAGGAGGCGGTTCTCCTCGCCCAGGTTGTATTCGGCACGGGCGTTGGCCACGACCGACAGGGCGGCGATGGTCCGTGAAACGGCCGAGGCCTTGGGGCCGAGTTTGGCCACCGCGGCGTCGAGGGCGGCACCGAGTTCTTTCCTTCCTATCCCTGCCCTGAGAAGGAGGGTGGTTTGCTCGACCATGAGGGTAGCCTGCTTTTCGTTCTTCGGCAGAAGACCGCGGAGGCGCAGGGCATCGGAAGCCACGAGATAGCGGGTGACGTCTTCCTTCAGGGTGGCCAGGAGGACAGTGGCGGAGATACGCTTTTTCGCGGCTTCCTCGAGCCGTGCCGCGATGAGGGAATCGGAGAGGGAGGCCGCTTCTATGGCCTCGGCCAGGATGGAGGCCTCGTCGGCGATTTCGCCGTACGCGGCCTGGTTCGCCGGCCTGGCGAACCAGGCCGCCAGATTCTGGGCCTCCGCGGCCGCGGCAAGCGCGAAAAGGAAGAGCAGCGCGAAGGCGATGCGTCTGGCGCCCATATGCGGCGCCGCGAAAACACTGGAATTTTTCATGGTGTTCACAACCTCAGGAGGCTGCCCGAGCCTCCGAATCCGTCGTCGATCTTCGCGGGAACCTCGGGGTCGGGGATCCAGGTGGTGCCGTCGATGACGAAATTGTAGACATATACCTTGCCCCTCTTCAGGGGAACTTTGATCTGCCATCTGCCGTCCGAGCCCGCGCGCTTGAGCTCGTACCCTTCGCCTCCCCAGCCGTTGAAGTCGCCTGCCAGCCGGACCGAACTGGCCTGCGGGGCGTTCAGTTCGAAGTTCACGGTGACCATGTCGCCGTCCTGCCTGGAGAAGAAAACGCCGATGCCCAGACCCACCACGAAGATGGCCGCCGCCGCGGCGGCGAGGACCGGACTGAAGGGGATCCAGCGCCGCTGGCGGCGGCCTATCGCCGCCATCACGCCGTCGGCGAGGCCGGCTGGCGCCGGGGTCGGGGACGGCGCTTCCACGGAGTCCGTCGATGCCTCGCAATCCCTCTCTATGAAGGAAAGGAGTTCGGCGTAGCTGCCCGAACAATCGCGGCAGGCTCCGAGGTGTTCCTGGAGTTTTTCCAGATCGCCGGGTGTCGTTGTGCCTTCTTCCCACCCATCGACGATAGTCTTCGCATCTTCGCAGTTCATCATACTATACTACCTCGCGAGTCACGTTTCGGTTGCTCGCCGTTCAAGCTTCGGCGCAGGGATTTTCGTGCCCTGAACAGCCTTGTCTTCACCGCTTCCTCCCCGAGGCCCAGGACGCGCGCGGTTTCCGCCACCGACAGTTCGGCATAATAGTAGAGCTCGACGGG
>CAZRYP010000102.1:0-8130 GCA_964604295.1 uncultured Treponemataceae bacterium | reverse complement strand
ATGAGATGTTCGGAGCCGGACCCTTTGCCGCAACCCCCCAACCCCGCGGCGACCCAACCCCCGGTCTTCGACATCGCAACGGGGTTTTTTTATGCCCCTCAGTCGTTGCCGCTGTTCGAATTTGCCCCGGTAGCTTCGTCGATCCTGGCCGCGGCTTCCGAGGCGACAGCCGCGTCCGCCGCGGCCGCGGTGACGGCATCCTTCTTCCCCTGTGCGGCCTTTTCCCTCTCCAGGCTGGCAACCTTCCTCTTGAGTCCCGACGTGAGCCATCCCCGCTTGAAAAGCGATGGCGCCATCATCAGGATGGCCAGGATGAAGCCCAAGGCCAGGGTGACGATGAGGAGGAGGGAAAGCGAGCCTGATACTGACCAGGTAAAAAAGGACACCGTGATGGCCGCGGTGTTCTGCAGCGCGAAAACCACGGCTACGACAGCCACCAGAAGCACCAAAATAATATAGAAGACTCTCATCCTATCTTCCTCCTGCACCCGAAGACCTATAGCTTATTACAATATACTACCATATTGTCGACGCCTGAGAGTTCCGCAGCCTAAATATCCGCTTTACCCCTGTGCATGGAGACAAGGTACTTTGTGTAGTCCAGTCCCATTTTCATGTCCGTATAGGTATCCCGTTCGTAGGACAGGTCGTGGTCCGTGGTTATCCATTCCGGGTCGCAGGCCAGGATTGTGGGCATGAGCGCGGGGTAGTTCATGATTCCATAGCCGGATGGCCTGAATTCAAAGGAATTGTATTCGGCTCCGCCGCGCTTGTCGCCCAGGGGAAAGGGTGATTCCAGCAGCAATGGGGCTGTGGCGAAGTAGTCTTTCATGTGGATGATGGGGCATCGGGATTTGTATTTTTCGAGATACTGGACAGGATCTCCGCCGCCGAGGGAGATCCAGCCAAGATCCGGCTGGAATTTCAGCAGTTCGGGTTCCGTGCTGTCGAGAATGATATCCAATAAAGGCTTTCCGTCGACCTTGTTCATGAGATCGTAGCCGTGGTTGTGGTACAGAAGCTGCACTCCATGGCGCTTGCACAGTCGGGATATCCGTTCAATCTCACGGACAGCCTCCGGGAATAAGTCCGTTCCCGGCAGCATACTTGATGGAATATTATCGATCGTCAGGTATTTCGCCCCCAAGGCGGTACGGCGGGTGATGACGTTCAGCGTGTCGTTGGAAAATTCGTTATAGTGAATGTGGTCGCAGGTGATCGCGAGGCCATTCTCTTTTCGGAACGAGAGGATCTCTTCGCTGCTCAATCCAAACATGCCATAGAGCTCCAATCCCTCGAACCCGATGGCCGCGAGACGATGCATGATATGCCCAAGCTGCGAGCGGCATATGTCGCGGAAAAGAAAGGTTGGAGACGCATACTGGATATTATGTCCCATAATTATATCCCCTTGGCTTAGAGATGTTCTACAAGTAATATGCTACCGGTTGTGCTACAACCTGTGTTTATGGTAAGAGCAATCGAGAGAGCGAGTCAACCGGAAATCACCATGCGTACACAAAATAAAACTTGACGCCCCTGTACATGTGTGTTTTACTGAGTCCTGGAGAATGTTCTACAAGTGGCGCTCGTTGTGTTCGAGTATCTGCAGATACCTGGAAACGAGCAGAGGTTGTAGAATAACGTACTATTCAGGAGGGAGATAATGAAAAGAAGCTCCGTATTTTCGTTGCTGCTGGTCGCTGTCCTGATCTTCATCAGTGCCGCGGCGATTCCGGCGCAAACGGCTTCCGCAAAGCAAGTTCCTTATATTGGTGTTTCAATTTTCGATTTCACCAATACATTCGTGGGATACATCCGCAACGGTGTCAACTTCTACATGAACGAAAAGTATCCGAGCCTCAAGTTCATGATGGTCAACGGCGAGAACGTCCAGGCTACCCAGACGGAGCGCATCGATACTATGATTTCCAGGGGTGTGAATATTCTGGCGGTAAACCCCGTGGATACCTCGGCCTGCGATACGATAGTCGCGAAAGCCAGGCAGGCGGGCCTTCCGATCGTATTCTTCAACCGCAAGCCTACCACTGAAGTCCTGAACAGCTATGACAAATGCTGGTATGTCGGCCTCGATGCCCTCTATCAGGGACAGTTGGAAGGCGAGATGGTCGCTGACGCCTGGAAAAAGGATTCCAAGAAATTTGACACGAATCGCGACGGCGTCCTCCAGTATGTCCTCATGACCGGAACCCCGGGCCACAGCGATGCGACGGACCGAGCCAACGGATTCTACGCGGGCATCAAGGCCTCCGGCATGGCGGCCGAGCAGATCGCCACCCAGCCCGCGAACTGGAACACCGCGAAGGCGGTCGAGACCATGAACTCCTGGATCGGCAAGTTCGGCGACAAGATCGAAATGGTGGTATGCAGCAACGACGCCATGGCGCTCGGGGCTGTCGAGGCGCTCAAGGCCAACGGCCTCATCACCGCCAAAAAAGCGATTCCCGTCATCGGCGTCAACGCGCTGCCCGAGACTTCCGAGCTCATCAAGTCCGGGGTCATGCTTGGTTCCATTCTCACCAGCACCTATGATACGGCGCGCGCCGTCATCGATATCTGCATGAACGTGGTGAACGGCAGAGCCCCCGACGCGAACCTGGAGTGGAAGATGGTCGATAAGATCGTTAAGATTCCAGAGAAAAAGATCACCGTCGAGAATGTAGGCGAAGCGATTGCAGGGTACAAGCTGGCGAAGTAATATTTCGATACCGACTCATGTCTCTGGATGTGGCGAGGGGCGGTCCTCTCGTCACATCCAGAATTTTATCCGGGAGAGCGCGATGAACAACGGAGAATATCTGCTCGAGATGAGAAATGTCTCCAAGAGCTTCCCGGGAGTGCAGGCGCTCAAAGACGTACGGATCGATGTAAGGCCGGGTGAGGTCGTCGCCCTCATGGGGGAAAACGGGGCGGGCAAGTCCACCCTCATGAAGTGCCTATTCGGCATCTATACTATGGATCAAGGCGAAATCCTCATGAACGGGAAGCCGGTGAAAATCGACAATCCCCATCAAGCCTTGAGCATCGGAATCGCGATGGTCCAGCAGGAACTCGAGCAGGTGCCCCGGCGGAATGTGATGGATAACATTTGGCTGGGCAGGTATCCCCACAAAGGACTTTTTGTCGATGACAGGAAGATGTACAAGGATACGCTGAAAATCATCGATCTCTTCAAGATGAACATCGATCCGCGGACACAGGTCAATAATCTGTCGGTCTCCATGAAGCAGATGGCGGACATCGTGAAAGCCGTTTCCTACAACGCGAAAATCATCGTTTTGGACGAGCCCACATCCTCCTTGACGGAGAAGGAAACCGAGGCCCTGTTCAAGATAATCCGGCAATTGAGGAGCGAAGGCTGCGGCATCATCTACATCTCTCACAAGATCGAAGAAGTCATAGCCATTTCAGACAGGGTGACGGTGCTCAGGGATGGACAGTGGGTAGCCACGGAACGCACGGGCGACATCGACGCGAACAAGCTGATCAAGCTCATGGTGAACAGGGAGTTGAGCAATAGATTCCCTCCGAAAATCAAGAAGATAGGGGAGACGATTCTCAAGGTTGAACATCTCAGTTCCCTGTATAGCCCGAAGATCCAGGATATTTCGTTTGAAGTGCGGGCGGGAGAAATACTGGGAATAGGCGGGCTCGTCGGGGCGGGACGGACCGAACTCCTCGAGTGCATTATCGGTCTCCGGACGGTTGAGGCTGGCTCTGTCCAGGTGGACGGCAAAGACATACTGAAATCCAGGAAGAAGGTAAAGGATGCCGGCATCGCGATGGTGACCGAGGAACGGCGCGAGACGGGAATTTTCCCCATGCTGGATATCCGTTGGAATACCGTCTCGTCGAGCATCCAGAAAAATCGGAACAAGCTGGGTTTCATCTCCATGAAGAAAGTGGAGAAGAACACCCAATGGGCTGTCGATACGATGCGGATCAAGACACCGACGCTGAAAACCCTGATAAGCTCGCTTTCCGGCGGAAATCAGCAGAAGGTCCTGCTCGGCAGGTGCCTTCTCAACGAGCCGCGCATCCTCCTGCTCGACGAGCCCACGCGAGGGATAGATGTCGGCGCCAAATATGAAATCTATCAGTTGATGGTCGCGTTGGCGAAAGAAGGAAAGGCTGTGCTATTCGTTTCCTCCGAGATGCCCGAACTTCTGGGACTCGCGGACAGGATACTCGTCATGAGCAATGGCCGGAACGCCGGAATCATGGACGCGAACGACTGCAGCCAGGAGAGCATCATGACCCTGGCCGCCAAATGCTTGTAAGGAATAAAAGGGAGAAGTGAGAATGGATAAATTCGTGTTCAGGAATATCGAGGATGCTCCGACCTATGATGTCGCGAACTGCCAGAATGGCTCAGGCACGATCGTCAATACGACATTGTTCGGCGATGAGCCCAAGATGCCGGTGATCGGGCCTCGCAATCCGGAAGAGAACAATAACTTCCATTATGTGCATAAGACCATCCTCCCCGTCGGCGGGTCCGTAGGCGAACATTTCCACTCCGGCAACGAACAGTTCTACCTGATCGTCGAAGGCGAAGGCGAGGTGACCCTCTCCGGGAAGACCTTTCGCGTAAAGCCCTGGTCCATCGCGCTCATCCGCAGCGGCGGTTCCCATGGCATCCGAAATACAGGAGAGAAGCCGCTGGTCTACCTTTGCGTGGAAACCGGACTCGCGGGCAACTGATCCCAGAACTTGAAGAGGTGTAGCGAATGGAATCGAAAGATAAGGAATCGAACCCGGAGATGGCCACAAAAGCCAAGCGCTGGCTCATGCAGTACGCGATCTACCTCGTCTTGCTGGGAATCATAGTGACCATAATCATACTGGAGCCATCGATACTCAGCGTGAGAAACGCTACCTTCATCCTTCAGCAGGCGGCTCCGAAGCTGATCATCGCCCTCGGTCTCGCGGGCTTGATCCTCCTGGGCGGAACCGACCTTTCGGCGGGCAGGATGGTCGGCATCGCCGGCGTCATCTGCGCTTCCCTCCTGCAGAAGCCCGATTACGCCCTGAGGATTTTCTCCGACATGGAGCCCTTGCCGATCATCGTTCCATTGTTGATCGCGATCGCCGTCTGCCTGATTTTTTCCCTCCTCCATTCCTTGTTGATCTCGGTTCTGCAGATCGCTCCCTTCATAGCTTCGCTGGGCATGAATCTGATCGTGTATGGCACCATGTCCCTGTATTTCGACGGCGCGAACAATTCCTCCCCGATCGGCGGGTTCGATACGAGGTTTACCCGGATAGCCCAGGAAGCCATTCAAATCGGTTCTTTCCGATTGCCCTGGATCGTCCTTTACGCCTTGGCCATCACGGTATTTTTCTGGATCCTGTGGAACCGCACCGCATTGGGCAGGAACATGTATGCCGTCGGCGGAAACAAGGAGGCCGCGATCGTCTCCGGAGTGAATACCAAGAGAGTCATCATGTTCGCCTATCTCATCGCGGGAATCACCTACGCTCTCGCCGGATTCCTGGATGCCGGCAGGACGGGAAGCGCGACCAACGGCCTCGGCGAAGGCTACGAACTGGACGCGATCGCTTCCTGCGTGGTGGGCGGAGTTTCCCTTCGGGGCGGAGTGGGGAAAATAAGCGGGGTCGTGATCGGCGTGCTGATATTCCAGGTGCTCAGCTACTGTCTCGTCTATATGAATATCAATCCGTATATACAATACATAATCAAGGGAATCATCATCGTCTTGGCGATTGCCGTCGATACGCAGAAGTATCTCAAGAAACGATAGGATTCCGGAGGTATAGATTCTTGGACACGACAAAGCAGAACGTAACCGAAAAGGCCTATAACGAGGTAATGCGCCTTCTGTTGAGCGGGAAGTACGTACCCGGGGACAAACTGCCCTCCGAAAACGAACTGAAAGATATGTTCGGGGTGAGCAGGAACACGATCCGTACGGTTCTGAACAAATTGGTCGTCATGGGAATAGTTGAGACACGCAGGGGAGAGGGCAGTTTCCTCAAGGAGATCGGAACCCAGATCTACGTGAACAGTTTCGTCCCTTCCGTGCTCTTGAACGAAGACGACCTGATCGGCTTGGTGGAGTTCAGGCGTGGCCTGGAGATGGCTTCCGCCCGCCTGGCCGCCATCAACGCGACGGAAGAAGACATCCGCGGCATGGAGCGCTATTTTGAGGAAATACATAAAGGCAATACGAGCAGCCATGAATTCGCCCAGCTGACGAGCGATTTTCATGTGGAAATAGCGGTTGCCTCGAAGAATGAGCTATTCGTCAGGCTGCTCGAGTTGATCCGCTGGATCATGACCTCGAAGATGGAAAATTTCCTCTATTACAAGCCGAGTGTCGAGGATTCCAGCTTTTACCACTACATGGTGTTCAACTGCATAAAACAGCACAAACCCGATGAGGCGGCCTATATGATGGATTGCCACATCAAGAACCTTATCCTCCGCGTCAAGGATTATATCGAGTATACCAAGACCCATACGAAGGAAGAAATCGAAGCCTTGAAAGAGCAGAAGTACGTGAAAAACGTTTTTACAGCGGAAGATGATCGCCCTTCACAGGACTGAGCATCTGCAGGGGGAAACGATGGAAACATTCGAAGCGCCGGCGACGATGAAAGCGATGACGCTCGTTGCCTACGATACCTTGGAGCTCGCGGAAGTCCCGGTGCCCACGCCGGGTCCCGGCGAAGTGCTGTGCCGAATCAAGTCCGTAGCCATCTGCGGATCGGATCCCAAGATGATCCACGGCGGCTATAAGTTCGCCAATTGGCCGCCCTACTATCCCTTCATCATGGGACACGAATGGGCCGGACAGATCGTGGCTATCGGGGCAGGCGTCAAAGATTTCATGCCTGGCGACAGGGTTGCGGGCGAAGCCCATGCGGGTTGCGGAAAATGCGACAACTGCAAGAAAGGGCATTATACGGTCTGCTTGAACTACGGAAAAGACGGGAGAAACGGCGCGCTCGATACAGGGCACCGCCATTATGGATTCTACTGGCAGGGTGCCAACGCCGAGTACAACGTATATAAGGTGGGGGCGCTTCACAAGATTCCGGACAATGTGAGCTATGACGCCGCCGCCATGTGCGATTGCGCGGGCGTCGCTTTCCATGGCGTGCAGCTTGCGGGCGTCACCCCGGGCGGGACGAGCGTGGTCATGGGTCCGGGAGCCATCGGATTGTGCGCGATGATGGAATGCAAGGCCCTCGGTTCAGGCCGCGTGATCATGGTAGGTCGCGGGGCGAAGTTGACAAAAGCCAGTGAGATGGGTGCCGATGTCTGCGTCGATTTCGAAAAGGAAGATCCCGTAAAGCGCGTGCTTGAACTGACGGATGGCGTCGGCGCCGATGAGGTCATGGAGTGCTCGGGAGCGATGGATTCCCCCATGAAGGCCTGCAAGATGGTTCGCAAGACGGGTTCCGTCGCCATCATCGCCACGTATCATGACGACAAAGTGCTGATTCCCGCGAATACCGTCAATTTCAACGAAATCCGGATCGTGGGATCCAAAGCCAATCCCAACGTATCGGAGCAAGTGCTTCGCATGATTTCATCGGGCGCGATCCAAGCCGAAAAACTCATAAGCCACACGTTCCCCTTGGAGGAGTATGGCAAAGCGGTGGATGTATTCGAGAACAAGAGGGACGGTTCCCTGAAAGTGGTGATACACCCCTGACACCTAGATTGAGGTAAAGCTATGAACAACGCGATGATGAAGTCCGCGGTCCTTAAGCATTTCGGACAGCCGCTGACAATCGAGGGGAAGCCGATTCCCGCTCCAGGTTCCGGCGAGGTGCTGGTAGAGGTTCGCGCGAGCGGATTGTGCGTATCCGATCTCCACATCCAGGATGGAAAAATCGGAACGGTAAGGCTGCCCTACACGCCGGGCCACGAGATGGCCGGCATCATCGCCCAAGTGGGTGAAGGCGTCACGAGCGTGAAAATTGGCGATCACGTGGTCGGCGCCATAGATATCACCTGCGGCAATTGCAGATACTGCCTCAGCGGGCGCAGCAATCTATGCAGGAATCTGGTGCGGGTAGGTTTTGAGCGGGACGGTGCCCACCAGGAATATTGCGTGATTCCCGCGGCGAATGCCT
>CAZRYP010000101.1:0-8164 GCA_964604295.1 uncultured Treponemataceae bacterium | reverse complement strand
CCATCTTCGGCGGCTGGACTCCCTTCCGGGCCGCGGCGGGGGCATACCTCTTCTCCCTGCTGCAATGGCTCGGCCTCGTGCTCCAGCCCCTCCTTCCCAACATTCCCTCCCAGGTCCTCCAGGTCGCGCCCTTCCCCCTCATGATCCTCACCCTCCTCCTCGTCAACATAAGCGGCGCGGAGTGGGTGGAGCGCAGCCTGTCGAGGTTGCCGGAGCCGGTGAGGAGGGATGTCGCGAAGCTGCTGAGGGCCTTGAACGCCACGCCGCCCGCCGCCCTGGGCCAACCTTTCGACAAGGATGCCTGACATGAAGATAACCCTGATCCAGAACCATCCCGTTTTCGGCGACAAGATAGCCAACATCGAATCGATTATCAGACAGATGGAGTCGGTGAAGGCCGATCTCTATATCCTCCCCGAACTCGCCTACTCGGGCTACCAGTTCGTATCGACGGAAGAAGCGGCCGGGCTGGCCGACGCCTTGGACAGCGAGGCTATCGACGCCTTCAGGCGGACCGCGAAGCGCTTGGATGCCTGCATAGTCTTCGGCTTTCCCGAGAAGGCGGGCGCCAAGCTCCACAACTCATCCCTCGCCGTCCTCCCCGACGGGCGGGAATACCTGTACCGCAAGACTCATCTCTTCTACCGGGAGGGGCTGTTCTTCTCCCCGGGCGACACGGGATTCACGATCTTCGAGTTCAGGGGGGCGAAGGTGGGGATGGCTATCTGCTTCGACTGGTTCTTTCCCGAGAGCTTCAGGACCCTGGCCCTGCGGGGAGCCGATATAATCGCCCACTGCTCCAACCTCGTGATGCCTTACTGCCAGAAGGCGGATTTCGCCGCCGCAGTCCAGAACCGGGTTTTCATAGCGACGGCCAACCGCGTCGGCACCGAGAAAAGGGAAGAGGAAGCGCTTACCTTCACGGGCGGAAGCGTCCTCGTCTCGCCGAAGGGGGAATATCTCCTCGAGGGGCCGGCCGGGGAAGAAGCCGTTTTAAGCGCGGAGATCGATCCCGGCGCGGCCCGAAAGAAGAGCATCAATCCCTGGAACGACGCCTTCGCCGACAGGCGGCCGAAATTCTACCACGGCTGACTTTCGCGTCGCGCCCGGAGACTTCACTGTCCGGACAAATACCTGATGGCGTACTCAAGCTCCACGTCAACGCCGGAAGCGAAGGCCATCACGTTTTCATAGGTTTTGGGAACCTTCAGCCCCGGGGCAACGCCGCCCGAGCCCATTCTCGAATCCAGCTGGATAAGCCCCGCGGAGTCCACCGAACGTCCGAATGGATAGCCGATGCTGAATCCTCCCGGCAGCCGTATTTCGCCGCCGACCATTCCGAAGGAGCCGTTCGTGCCGTCGAAACCGACGACCTTGCCCCGGGGAAGCCTGGCGACGCCCATAGGGATTCCCTCCCCCGAGCTTTTCGTCTGAGGATTGACGAGGACGGCGACCGGGCCTGAGTAATAGGGTGACTGCGGCTCGATCATGATGTTTTCCACGATCGGATCGGCGCCGCGTTCGGAAACCGTGATCCGAAGGAAATTGCCATCCCGCCTGTCGAAATATTCCTGCATCTCATAGAACGAGGGGCTCGAAAAGAAGAATCCGCACAGGTCGGCGGCGAGCTGATCCGACCCGCCGTAGTTCCCGCGGAAGTCGAGGACGATGCCGGGAACCTTGGCCTCCACGAAACTCGATATGGCTTCCTTGAACATCTCGTAGACCCTTGTCGGGTATCCTGGGTTGGCGAGATCGAATTCCATCCGGACGAGAATGTAGCCAAAGCCTTCCGGCAGGACGCGGTAATCGATCGTGTCGGAGAGCTCGGGCCTGGACGCGAAATCCGCGAGGGTGAGCGAGGCTCCGCCGTCATCGACCGCCACAAGGGTCGCATAACGCTTCGCCGTCGAGCCGGGGTTCCGGAATTCCACGTCCACCTTTGTCCCCACCGGCCCGCGGGCGAGCAGCCGGCACTGTTCGAGGCGGCGACCATAATCGGTCGCGGGGGGATTCGCCCCGCCTATCGCCTTCGTCAGCGGCTTGAAGGGCAAGGCTCCCGGATCGACGCGATCAAGGGCCGTTTTCGACGGCAGGCCGTTCCAGGAGAGGATCTCGGCCCCCGGGGCCATTCCGGCCGACGCCGCGGTTCCGCCGGGGATCAGCCCCGCGGCGATTATCCGTCCGTCATCGAGTTCGGCCACCGACATCCCGAAGCCGCCACCGGCCAGGTCCCTGGCGACGGCACGCGGTATCGCCGGATCTTCGGCGCCGAGGCTCAAGTGTCCGTCCGGAATCGAGAACAGGTATTCGTGCAAGGCGAGGTAGAAGGCTTTCTCGTCTCCCGCGGCCTGGGCTTTTTCGATTCGCGGCAGGAATCCGGCCGCCAAACCTGCCCAATCCACCGATTTCCACTCGCCGAAGGCATACTCTTTCGACAATTTCCCGTGGGCGGCGAGAAAAGCGTCGCGCCAGGACAGGCTGCCGAAGTCAGCCGGCTCGGGGTACGAAAATTCCGGCGCGGAAGGGGCGACCATCGCCTGGATGAGAGCGCTCAAGACCTCGTCCGAGGCGCCCTCGATTTCGGAAGGATACCTGCCCGTCAGGACGACGCATGTCGCATCCATGGAAGGGATGTAATACATCGAGGAATTGTAGCCCAGGACTTCGCCCGAATGACCGAAGAGCAGGCCGCCGTTCATGACGCCCAGCCCGTAGTTTTTCGTGTTGGGATCGGTAAACTTGAGCTGTTCGGCGTGCATTTCGGGACTGAGCAGCTCGCCCGTCGCGATAGCCTTCACCCAGACGCGCAGGTCGCCCAAAGTTCCGATTATTCCCCCCGCCGTCCAGTAGGGCGTCGGGGAGCAAAGGCTGAAATCCACGAGATTGGCCGATCCGTTCTCCTCGCCTTCCGCGGGCAAATAGCCTCTCACATAAGGTTCCTCGATCTCCGGCGTCATGGGGAAGGATGTGTTTTCAAGGCCCAGCCTGTTTATTATCTTGGAGGTTATCACGTCGGCAACCGTTCGGCCGGTGACCTTTTCGATGATCATTCCCAGCAAAATATAATTCGTGTTGCAGTACATGAATTGGGTTCCGGGCTGGAACAGCGGAGGATGGGCGACAGCCATGTCGACCAGCTTCCACGGAGTCCAGACGGCGAGCGGGTCGTTGATGAACTCCTCCCAGAATTCGGGAAGGTCGGTATAGTTGAAGAGACCCGAGGTCATGTTGAGGAGCTGCCTGACGGTGATGCCGCCGGCGCCCGGCACTTCGGGCACCCACCTGCTTATGGGATCGTCGAGGGACAGAAGGCCTTCGTCGACGAGCTGGAGCACCGCCGTGGCCGTGAAGCTTTTCGTGATGCTGCCGATGCGAACCTTGTCGTCGATGCCCGGCGCCTTGCCCGTGGCCGGATTTCCGATACCCGCCGTCCCGACCCATTCGCCCCTGCCCGGGAACCACAGACCGGCGATCGCGCCGGGGATATTGAATTCGGCCATGCCTGCTTCCAAGGTCGCCTGGAGCAACCCGCGCTTTTCCTCATCCACCGGGGGAATCGCGCTTTGTTCGCACCAGGCTGCCGGCAGCGAACCAAGGAGGAGAACCGAAAGAAGGAGCGCGAAAAATCCCTTATCGCCAGGACGTATACGCATGATTTCTCCTTATTGTATGAGCGTTGCTTCCACCGCTGAACCGGGCTTTCCGTAGGTCACGAGCCAGAATTCGCCTGTGGATGTGGGCAGATCGGCACTGCCCGCCTCCGACCCACAGGCGATGATGGTGAAGCCCTCGTCGTAGAGGCGCCAGAGCGTGGAGTTCGCGATGGAAACGGCGCGCGAGGCCTCCGGCCGCCCGGCGATTCTGGTCCACTCGCCCAGGCCCGCCTCGCCGATGGGAATGCTCCGCGAAGACGAAGGCTGACGGTCCTTGGACGCGGCGCCGAGCGTCGGGGCCGAAGACGCGGCCCGGAAGCGCGATCCGCCGACGCGCAGATATTCGGCGCCGCCCATCGTTTCGGAGACGAGATCGTTGAGATCCCGCCCCATGGCGCCCGGGATGAGGAGGAACATGGCGGCCAGCGAATCTTGCGCATCCTCGCCGGCGACGGGCCGCACCGTGTTCACTCCGCCGTCCCATTCGTAGTCGATATAGCCGGGAAGCTCAGGCGGCGAGCTTATCTTGAGGCGCGGGTCGATGGAATCGTCGGGCATGGCGAGGGAAGGCGTTTCGTTCGCCAGAAGCCATGTCTCGGCCGTTCTGGCCTTCCATGCTTCGGAGAGAGGCGGCGCGTTCTCGAGCTTCTGGGCATAGAGCAGATGGATCGTGTAGTGGCCGTAGCCCGATGTTTTCCTGAGGCCTACATAGCGGCCGCCCTCGGCATCGATGAATCGCAGGGAGAATAAAACCGGGTCCTCCGACGAATACCAGCCATCGGCGCGCGCCGTAAGGCCGGAACCGAAGGGCGCCCAGGCGCCGCCGCTCATCTGTTCGACGGAAAGGCTGCCGTCCGCGTTGAACCTGGCTCGATAGAGCTTGCCTGAACTGGCATAGTAGCCTTCGATCGCGATGCGTTCGGCTATGCTTGTCTGGCGCTGTGCCGAAGCCGTACCGACGATGGGCGCGGGCATTTCGGCCAGGCGTCCCTTCTCCACCAGCGCGCGCAGAAGCAGGTTCTCCGCCACTACGGTGGAGGCGCCTGAATCAACGCCCGAGGCGCCGGCCACGATCGCGGCCATGCCCTCGTCGGGCACAACGATCATGGTCGCCCCATACAGACCGGTGACGTCGCCGCCCTTCTGCCAGGCGCGAATGCCCACGGCGTTCAAGCCGGGCTGGACGACCGTATCCCAGCCGAGTCCGAAGCGCATGTAGTCGGATGGCATGGGATTAAAAGTGCCGGCGGTCTGGTCCTGCCCCATGGCGCGGATAGCCGCCTCCGACAATATCCTTTTCCCCTTGTATTCGCCGCCCGAGGCCAGCATCATCGAAAAATTCGCCAGATCGGCGGGCGTGGAATAAAGCGCTCCCGTGCCGTACATATTCATGAAGTACCAGGGCGCGCCCTCCTCCCCGAAATACACATGGGCATAGGAGTCGGCCGGGAATTCCACGGTGGGGTAACGGCTGTTCGCCATTCCGAGGGGCGTGAAAATTTCCTTGTGCACGAAATCGGGGAACTGCATTCCCGAGACAGCCTCGACGAGGAGTTCGGCCATCGTGAAGCCGTCGTTGGCATAGACGGACATGAAGCCCGGCTCATGCTTGAGGCGCTGCGTCTGGATTGTCCGGAGGGCCTGAGTCGCCATTTCGGTGAAAGGGACGAGGGTCACGGCGTTGCGAAGATCGGCGCCGGGCAGGCCCGCGCTGTGGTTCAGCACCATCCGCACGGTGATCTCTCTGTAGCGCGGATCGGCCATCCGGAATTCAGGGAGATAGTCCGAGAGCGGCGCGTCGAGGTTCACGAGATTTCGGTCGACGAGGATCATCGCCGAGACGGCCGCGAACATCTTGCTCACGGAGCCGATGCCGAACATGGTCGTGGCTTCCGGAGGGCTGTTGGTTGCCTTGTCGGCCAACCCGAACTGCCCGGTCCAGACGAGCCCGCTTTCATCGACGATCGCGGCGGTCAGGGCGGATCCGCCCGAGGATTTCATGACGGACTCGGCCGCCTTGCGTCCGGCCTCGGCTATCCGCGCTTTCTGTTCGGAGGAGAGCGGGGCGGAAATAGAAGCCTGAGGTTTCGAAATGGAGCGCACCGAGATTCGCGCGCTTCCGCCCGGGACGCCGAAGACGGCCAGATATCCGCCGCCTGCGCCCGTCGTGACGGAATCGGCATCCTGCTGCGCGAAATCCGCGTCGTAGAATTTGAAGGTTTTCGCCCCGGTCACGGTGAATTGGGCCTCGGCTGGCAATCGACGCCATTCCGCATAGCCTTCGGGGCCGGTCGCCACGAGGCTCTCGCCGAAATCCAGCGCGGGCACGGAATCGAGGGGCCGATACAGGGTGCTCGTTTCGCGGAGCCATTCCTCTCCGTCCCGCTGGAAGACCTTCACATCGTAGAGATCCCTGCCGCTTATCTGCGGGATGAGGATGAATGAGCGGGATTCGTAATCCCCGTTTTCGGCAGCGGGTATCGTCGCCATCCAGCCATCGGGACCGTGGGAGAACACATACCCATCGGCGCCTTCTATCGTCTTGAGCCAGATCCTGGGGTCCGCGCCCTGGGCGAGGTAATCATCCTCGGCCGCGTAATTTACGGGAAGCCATGCCTTGCCCACGCGTTTCCGCCACGCGGCGGATAAAGGAGGCTGTGGGGCGATTTTCTGCGCGAGGGGCATGGTCGATCGATACCAGCCATGAGCGCTCGGGATGCGGATCGCCAGGTACTCGCGGCCGTCCGCCACGATCCTGGTCACGTCGACAGGAGGTGCGTCGGGATCGGAAGAGCTGAACCATCCGTCGTCGGGGTAGCTCATCCCCTGAAGGGCCGGCACCCATGCGTCATTCCTGTATGAGTACAATGAAAGGCTGCCGTCGGCCTGGAGATCGATTTTGTTGACCGCATTGAAGGAGGCGTAGACGCCGGACATGTTCTGGAGGAATTCGGGAGGAACAGGCACCGTCGGCCGGGCTGCCGCCGGAACAGCGACCGGCATGGCCGCGAGCCTGCCTTTTTCCACGAGGGCGCGGGCCAATACTATTTCGGCGATCGCGTTCGCGGTGTCGGAATGCAAGCCCGAGGCGCCGGTCACCGCAACCGAGAGGCCTTCTTCCGGCAGGACGATGAGTGTCGAACCATAGGAATTGGTGTCGCCGCCCTTCTGCCAAGCCTTGATCCCGAACACCGCCATTCCTTCATGATCGACGGTGTCCCAGCCAAGACCATTGCGGAAATAACCGCTGGGCAAGGGGCTGAAGCTCCCCGCGGTCTGATCCACGGCCATGGCGGCTACAGATTCGGGAGAAAGAATCCGCGTTCCTTGCAGACTGCCTTTTCCGATAAGCATGGCGGCGAAGCGCGTAAGGTCGGATGGGGTGGAATAGAGCCCGCCTGAGGCCAAGGGTCCCACGTACTCCTGCGGGAGGAGCTGTTCCCCCGCATAGGGCTTGGCGAAGCTTCCTTCAGGGAAGGAGGCGAGCAGGTAGTCCGAATGGTTCATTCCCAGGGGCGAAAGGATTTCCTTTTCGATGAACTCAGAATAATCAAGGCCTGTCATTTTCTTGACGAGAAGTTCCACCATGGTAAAGCCATCATTGGCATAGACATTCATCCATCCCGGCTCATATTTCAGCCGGGATTCGGCGAGGGTCGCCAGAACCTGATCGGCATAGCCTGGAACCGGGGCGCGCATCATCGCGTTGCGGTAGTCCGTTCCCGGGAATCCCGCGGAATGGTTGAGCAGCATGCGCACGGTTATTTTCTCGTAGCCCGGCGACGCCATGCGGAACTCGGGCAGATAGGCGACGAGAGGCATATCCAGGCCGACCAGGCCTCTGTCGACAAGCATCATGGCGGCTGAGGTCGCGAACATCTTGCTCGTGGAGCCTATGCCGAACATCGTATCCGGATTGGGCTCTTTCTTCGATTCCTTATCGGCCAATCCAAATTGCGCGGACCACACCGTGCCGCCGCCATCGCCCAGGGCGACGCTCGCCGCGGAAGCCCTAGTGGCCTGCAGGGCTTGCTCCACTGCTTCGCTCGCTTCCTGGGCGATGGCGGCAAGCTGACGTGGCGTGAATGACGATGTAAGGAGGGCGCCCTGCTCGGCCGTCGCCGGCAACAAGCCGCCGATGAACAACAGAAGCGCGATTATGATCGCATAACGTGCCTGTGAATGTTGACGATTCGCGTTCACCCTGGTGTCTCCTGGTTTATGAGAGTGGCATAAATCGTACACGATGAATGCGCTTACGTCCAATAATATTTTCAAGTCGAGGGAAATTCACGATCGAGAAAGGAGAAAACCCTTCAGGCGCTCGATGCTCTCCGGCGCCGATCCCTCATAATGATTGTTGACGTCGACCCGGACCTCGCGCCCCGACGCGACCAGGTCCGAAACCATGGCAGCTATCTGTGGAAGCTCAGGCTTTGGATCGATGATCTTGTCCCAGCGTCCGCCCGAGGCTTCCTCTATCTTCTTCCGGTCTCCGCCGAGCAGGC
>CAZRYP010000100.1:0-8192 GCA_964604295.1 uncultured Treponemataceae bacterium | reverse complement strand
ATAGTCTCCAAGCTGGGCGGCAGGATAATCATCGACTCGGAGGAACGGCAGGGCACCTTGTTCCAGATCGTCCTGCCCGTGGCTAATATGGAGAGGAGCAAGATCCGCTTCGTCCACGCGAGGGACATGAGGCAGATCGAGGACAGCTTCTATCTCCAGCGCAAGATCCTCGTGGGCGAGAAGGGTTACCTGGAAGAGACCATACACAGAAGCGAGGACGAAAAGGCCTTCCATGTCCTCTCCTACAAGGGCATGCAACCCGTCGGCACCACGACCCTGCACTTGAGCGAATCGGAAGGCCAGATTCCCATCCAGAGCAACTACGACCTTTCAGCTTTTATGGACGGCACACCCTACGCGGAGATCGACAGGCTCGCCATCATCCGCGAGGAGAGAGGGTCCATCGTTCCCTTCAGCCTCATGGTCCTCTCCTATCTCTACATCAGGGGGAGGGGCGTGGACAAGATTTTCCTGGACGTGTTCAGCGACGAGACGAAGCTCATCAGGATGTACGAGAAACTGGGCTTCGGCGTGATCGGAACCTACAACAGGCCTCTCGCCTGCACCGTGATGATGCTGAACCACGAGTCGGATTATATCGACGAGGTGTCCAAGATGGAGCATTTCGTGCAGGGCTTCTTCTCCCGCCTCATTCCGAAGCTGGAGTTCGAGGGCGAGGACAGGGAGTATGTCTACAAGGCCATCAACGAGATAAACAAGAAGACGGCGAGAATGGAAGAGAATTCCTCGAGGGAATCGGGCAAGGCTTAGGTTTCGTAGGTTACGCGGCTCAGGGTTCTCGCCGATTCGTAGATGCCCTCCATGATCTTCACCGCTTCCCTTCCGTCCTCAGCCCCCACCATAGGCCTGCCGCCCTCGGCGACGGCTCCGGCGAAATCGTCGATCTGCAGCGAAAAGAAATGCCAGGTGGCGTCGACGCGGGAAAAATAGGCTTCGTCGGCCTTCCTCCAGGCTTCCTGCATCTTTTCCTGACCAGGGATAGTCCACAGATCGTTGTACGGCGGCTCCAGGACGCCGCTCATTCCCGCGATGAACATGGCGCCTCCGTCGGTCTGAACCCCCGCCGAGGCTCCCGAGCTGCCGTGGATATGTACCTTGGCATAGATGCCGGGCTTCTGCGAATTGGAGATGAAGACCGAGGCAAGGCCTCCGTTCCTGAAATGGATAGTGGCCGACGCGCTGTCGTCCACCTGGATGTAGGGATGGTTGACGTTGGTCCATGAACCGTAGACGCCCGAAACCGGTCCCATGAACCAGGACAGGAGGTCGAACTGGTGAGGGGCCTGGTTGACGATGACGCCGCCGCCCTCGTGCTCCCATGTGCCGCGCCAGGGGTCGGACCTGTAATATGCCTCGTCCCTCCAGCCCAAGATGGTGACCTGTCCGAGGAGGGGCGTGCCGAGCAAGCCTTCTTCTATGGCCCGCTTGATGCGCATCGTCGAAGGATACCACCGTCGTTGGCAGATGGTGCCGAGCAGGCGGCCCCGGGCGCGGGATGCCGCTATCATGGCGTCGCAGTCGGCGACGCGGAGGGCCATGGGTTTTTCCACGAGGACATGGAGACCAGCCTCAAGGCATTCCAGGGCATGGGCGGCATGGAGGGGGTGGGGCGTCGTGATGATGACGGCCTGGACGCCGTCGAGGTCGGCCATCTCCGCGGCCGAGGCGCGCGCCTTTATGCCCCAGCCGCCCGCGAAAGCCCCGGCCTTGGCTTTGTCCCTCCCGCAGACCGAGACGAGGCTCGCGTTTCCGCTCGCCGCGATGGCCTTGGCGTGGAGCTGGGCGACTTTTCCGTAGCCGTACAGTCCGAACTTGATCCTCTCCATTCTCGGCTTCCTTCCATTTAGTCCGTATCGGGCGATGATATTCAGGGTTCGAGCACGACTTTGAGAAGTCCCTTCTCGCGGGCATGGAGCCTGGCGAACCAGGAGGCTCCCTCAGAAAGGGGGGCGACGGCGCTTACTATGGACTTCGCGTCTATCCTGCCGCGGGCCAGGAGATCGAGGACGAGGGGATATTCCCCCGCGGTGGCGCAGGAGCCGAGGAGGGAAATTTGCCTCGTTACCACGGCTTGGAGGGGTATCTCGACCTTCGGGCTCACGTTGCCGATGAGGGTGACTGATCCGCCCTTGCGCGTGGAGGCGATGGCGGTTCCGATGGGCAGGGTGGCGCCTACCGCCTCGAAGCTGCGATCGAAGCCGCGACCGCCCGAGAGATCGAGGATCGCGTTCCGCAGATCGGGCGAGGCGGGGTCGAGGGCGGCCGCGGCGCCTGCCCTCAGGGCCGCCTGCCTTCTGTCCGGGTCGGTGTCGAGGGCGAGGATCACGCCGGCCGAATGGGAACGCAGTATCTGGATGAGGAGCAGGCCGATGAGGCCGGCGCCTACCACCAGGAGTGAATCCCCCATGGCTATGGGCGTGATGGCGGCCGCGTGGGCGGCGACGGCCGCGGGTTCGGCGATGGAAGCCCCGACGAAGTCGAGGGCTTCCGGAATCCTGTAGAGGATCCTCCTCGGCACGACGAGGTATTCCGCGAATGTGCCGTCACGCCTGTAGTCGGCGCAGGAAACGCCCAGGACCTTCCTGTCGTCGCAGAGGTTCACTTCGCCGCGCCTGCAGTGGAAGCACTCGCCGCAGTATTCCGTGGAGTCGAAGGTCACACGGTCGCCGGGCTTGAAGTCCCTGACGCCCGCGCCGGTTTCCACGATTTCCCCGGCCGCCTCGTGCCCCATGACGATGGGGGGTATGCGCCTCCCCGTCGAGCCGTCCATGCCGTGGACGTCCGAGCCGCATATTGCGGCCGCTTTCACGCGGATTAGGACATCGTCGGCGTTCCGGAGCGCCGGATCCGGGTAATCCCGGTATGAAAACTGCATGTACTTTTCGAGAACGAGTGCCTTCACTTCATGCCTCCTGCGTCCGGACTTTCCCGCCGGCGCTCAGCGCTGTATCCTGGCCGATCCGCCCTTGGCGAAGGCGACGACCTGGTCCAGGGTGGCCATGCTCGTATCGCCGGGGAAGGTGGTCAGGAGGGCTCCGTGGGCCCATCCGAGGCCGAGGGCTTCCTGCGGCGTCTTGCCTTCCAGCAGGCCGTAGATGAGGCCGGCCGCGAATCCGTCCCCGCCGCCCACCCTGTCGTATACATCGAGCTCGGTCGTCGGGGCCGCGTAGCGCTCGCCATCGAGCCAGAGCACGGCGCTCCAGAGATGGCGGTTGGTCGACTTCACGTCGCGGAGGGTCGTGGCGACGGCCTTCACGTTGGGCCAGCGGGCGGTGACTTCCTCGATCGTCCTGTAGAAAGCCTCGGGATCGAGCTTGGACGCGTTGTGGATATCGGGACCCTTGAGTCCCAGTCCCATCTGGAGGTCTTCCTCGTTGCCCACCAGGACGTCCACCTGTTCCGCGATCCTGCCGAGGATTTCGGGAGCCGAGGCTTTGGATCCGTTGGCTGCCCACAGCTTCGCCCTGTAGTTGAGATCGAAGGAAACGACGGCGCCGGCTTTCCTGGCGGCCTTCATGCCCTCGATGACGAGTTCGGGAGTCGTCGCCGAGAGGGCGGAGAAAATGCCGCCCGAATGGAACCAGCGTAGACCCCGGGAGAAGAGGGCATCCCAATCGAAATCGCCCGGAGCGAGGAGGGCGGCGGCTTCGTTCGCCCTGTTGTAGAAGACCACGGGAGCGCGCACGCCCTGACCTCTGTCCGACCAGACCTGGGCCATGTTGGGACCTCGCACTCCGTCATGCCTGAAGCGCCTGTAGATGCCCTGGACGCCCATCTTCCGTACGTCGCCCTCGATCTTGGCCCCGATGGGGTAATCGACCATGGCGCTCGCCACCGCGGTCTTCTGTCCGAAGCAGCGCGATAGATTGGCGGCGACGTTGAATTCGCCGCCCGAGACGTGGATCTGGTAGTAATCGGCGAACCCGAAGGGGATGATGCCCGGGTCGAGCCTCGTGACGAGGGCGCCCAGGGCGAGGAAATCGATGGAATCGGCCTTTTTAGGCAGAATTTTCAGTGTGGTCATGATATGCCTCCTCAAACGTTATAGGTGGACGCCGAAGTCGATCCCCCGTGTCCGGTCCAATTGGTGTGGAAGAATTCGCCCCTTGGCCTGTCGATCCTCTCGTAGCTGTGGGCTCCGAAGTAATCCCTCTGCGCCTGAAGGAGGTTGGCGGGAAGGATTTCCGTCCTGAGTCCGTCGTAGTATGAAAGGGCGGTGTAGAGGGCGGGAGCGGGAATTCCCGACGCCGCGCACTCGGCCACGACCCTTCGCCAACTGTCCTGGCTCGCCGCGAGCTTGCCGGCGAAGAAGGGCGCGAGTATGAGGTTGGAGAGCGTCCTGTCCGCGTCGTAGGCTTCCTTGATCTTGCCGAGGAATATAGAGCGGATGATGCATCCGCCCCTCCACATGAGGGCTATGGAGCCGAAGTCGAGGGTCCAGCCGTATTCCTTCGCCGCTTCCTTCATGAGGAGGAAGCCCTGGGCGTAGGAGACTACCTTCGCGGAATAGAGGGCGGCGCCCAAGTCGTCGATGAATGCCTTCCTGTCGCCGGTGAACGGTTTTGCGGCGGGACCTTTCAGGATTTTTGAGGCCGCCACGCGGTCGGATTTCGCGGCCGAGAGACAGCGCGCGTACACCGATTCGCCGATGAGGGTCAGGGGGACGCCGAATTCCAGGGAAGCGATGCCCGCCCATTTGCCCGTGCCTTTCTGGCCTGCGGTGTCGAGGATCTTGCGGACTATGGGTTCGCCGTCCTCATCCTTGAATTTCAGGATATCCCTGGTGATTTCCACGAGGTAGGAGTCCAGGTCGCCTTCGTTCCATTTCGCGAAGACGGCGCTCATCTCGTCCTCGTTCATGCCGAGCCGGTCGCGCATGATCTGGTAGACTTCGCAGATGAGCTGCATGTCCCCGTACTCTATGCCGTTATGCACCATTTTCACGAAATGGCCGGCGCCGTCCGAACCCACCCAGTCGCAGCAGGGGCTGCCGTCCTCGACCTTGGCCGCGATGGCCTGAAGGATGGGCTTCACGAAGGGCCAGGCCTTGGCCGAGCCGCCCGGCATGAGGGAGGGGCCGAGAAGGGATCCTTCCTCGCCGCCCGAGACTCCCGTGCCGATATAGAGCAGGCCCATCGCCTCGATTTCCCCGCAGCGCCTCATCGTATCCTGGTAGTTCGAATTGCCTCCGTCGATGATGATGTCGCCCTTGTCGAGGTGGGGCAGGAGTTGGGCGATCGTGTCGTCCACCGCCTTTCCGGCCTTCACCATTATCATGACCTTGCGCGGCGAGGAGAGGAGTGCGGCGAGTTCGGCGGGCGTATGGGCGCCCTGGATTTTCTTGCCCGCTCCCCTGCCGGCGATGAAATCGTCGACCTTGCTCGTGGTCCTGTTGTAGACCGCGACCGAAAAGCCCTTGCTTTCCATGTTGAGGACGAGATTTTCGCCCATGACGGCGAGCCCTATGAGACCTATGTCTGCCTTCATATCTTCCTCCATGCTGGATTGATTATATTCTTCTGCCCGCGATGGCGGAGCGCATTTTCTCCACGTTTTCCAGCCCTTTTTCCTTCAGCGTTTCCATCACCTCGATGTAGAGCGAATCTATGATGGCCAGGTGGGCGATCCTGGCCGAAAAGGCTTCGGATATCACCGAAGCTCCCGGAGCAGCTGAAAGGAGAAGGAAATCAGCCGCCCTGGCCAGGGGAGATCGGAGATAAGTGGTGATCGCGGCTATTCTGCAGCCTGTTCTTCTCAGGACCTCCACGATGGCGAGAGTGTCCTTGTTCGCCCCGGTGTTGGAGATGACGAGAGCCAAGTCCTTCGGCGCGGATTGGGAGGCCATCATGAGCTGGAGATGGAAGTCCTCCGCCGTCTGGCAATGGAGGCCCGAGCGTATGAATTTGTGGACCGCGTCCCTGGCGACGACGCCCGAGCCGCCCAGGCCGAAGATATAGAAGACATCGGCTTCACAGGCGTGACGCGCGACTTCCTCCAGAAGCTTTCTGTCGAGCAGTTTTTCCGTCATGTCCAGAGCGCTTCTCGCGGCGCTGAAAGCGATGGCGACGGCGTCCTCGCTGTCCGTCACCGATGTCTCGTAATAGCGGGATTCGGGCGACATCGTCTCCGTGGCGAGGGCTATCCTGAACTGCTGGTAGCCGCCGTAGCCCAGCTTCTTCACGAAGCGGAGGAGAGTGGATATGGAAACGCCGATTCTCGAGGCGAGTTCCTCGATGCTCGGATGCACGGCTTCGGAGGGACGGGAGAGGATATACTCGGCCACATTCTTTTCCTTCTCGCTGAATGAGTCAACGAGTGAGTGGATGAGGTAAATGCAGCTCTGCTCCGCCATTTTTCCGCCTTCCTTTCTAGGTTGTACCACCGTCCTTCGATCGTGTAAAGCATATCGTGAAAAAAATAATCTTTGGAAAGAAAATATTTTTCATAATGAAACTTGACTGCCGGAAAAAAGAGTGGGATACTGAATGACGGAAATAATCCGCATCCAATGAAGGAGGCCTTCATGAAAGCCAAGTTTATCGCCCTTGCGCTGCTGCTAGCCGTCGTGCTGGGAGCCGGCGCCCAAGCCAAGGAAATCCGCGTCCTGCTCGCCAACCATCCCTACGGCGATCTGCTGAAAGCGGCCATCCCCGAATATGAGAAGGCGACCGGCGTCAAAGTGAACGTCGAGAGCCTGCAGGAGAGCCAGCTCACCACCAAGCTCACCACCGAGTTCGCCACCAATTCCTCCTCGGCCGACGTCTTCATGACAAGGCCCCTGCAGGAAGGCAAGATGTTCTATAAGAACGGCTGGTACGAGCCCCTGTCGACCTACGATTTCGCCGACTACCCCAACAGCGCGATGGGCGTGGCCAGATTCGGCAACAAGCCCTATCTCGTCCCCCTCGTCACCGAGTGGCAGGTCCTCTATTATCGCAAAGACCTCTTCAAGAAAGCGGGCCTCTCGGTTCCCAAGACCTTCGCGGAACTCGAGGCGGCGGCCAAGGCCCTCGATTCCACGGAAGTGGCCGGATTTGCATCCCGCGGAAAGGGCGCGGCAGCCGTGACCCAGATTTCCAGCTTTATCTACAACTATGGCGGAGCCTTCCTCGATAAGGGAGTGGCCGTCTTCGACTCCAAGGAAGCTCTCGACGGCACCCGCTTCTACGGCAAGATGCTCGCTCTCTACGGTCCGAACGGAGTCACTTCCATGTCCTGGGAAAACATCATGCCCCTCGTCCAGGCCGGCAAAGTGGCCATGTGGACTGACGCCTCGGTATTCTACGGCCAGATCGTCGATCCCGCCAAGAGCCAGGTCGCCGCCGCCGATATGGGCATCGCCAATCTGCCGGCCGGACCGAAGGGCAGCAACCCCTTCTTCGTCGTCTCATGGGGAATGGCTGTTGCCAGGCAGTCCAAGAACAAGGCTGCCGCCATGGACTTCATCAAGTGGGCGACCAGCAAGGAACTCGCCAAGAGAGCGCTCATCGCCAGCATCCCCATGTCGCGCGACTCGGCATGGGCCGATCCCGAAGTCCGAGCTAAGGCCAATCCCGAGCTCGTGGCCTCCCAGGCCTTCGCCGCCAAGAACGGCAATCCCTTCGATCGCCCCTACATGAGCGCCGTCGGCAACGCCCGCGATCTCATCGGTGAGGTGATCATCGAATCCATCAGCACCGCGGGAACTTCCACGAAGCTGGCCGACCTGGCGAAGCAGAAGGTCAAAGCAGTCAACGAACTCCTCGAGGACACCGGAGAATACGGCGTCTACTGATCCGGTTTTTCCGATTTTCTGCGGGACGGCGAAATCCGTCCCGCTTTTTCCTTGTGGCGGTCCTTGAACGCCCAAGGCGCATCCACGCGGAACTATCCGGAGGTCAGCATGGTCAGGAGCGGTTTCATCGAAAGGAACCTCAAGATTCTCTTTCCCCTGCCCGCCGTGGCCTTCGTCGTGGTCATGATGCTCTTCCCCGTCATCTATACCCTCTTCCTGAGCTTCACCAACTGGAATCTCACCTCCGGGATGCCGCTCAAGCTGGTCGGGCTGAAGTCCTATGCCAGGGTTCTGACCGAGCCGCGCTTCCTAAGCGCGGTCGGAAGGACTTTCTCCTTCACTTTTCTCGCCGTGGCCGTCGAGACGATACTCGGTCTCGCACTCGCCCTCCTTCTCA
>CAZRYP010000099.1:0-8199 GCA_964604295.1 uncultured Treponemataceae bacterium | reverse complement strand
TGACGAACCCGGTGAGTTCGAATGCCCTCGCGAGAGCGGCGCACGGCTATAGAAAGCGCCTCGGCGCCACACTGAGCTGCGACGCCCTCGCCGACGATCTGGAGGCTAAAAATGGCGATTGACATCGCGATGATCGCGTTAGGGCTCGGAATGGTAGGCGCCGCGATAGGGGCGATCAGGTCGAGAAGCCTCCTCGTCTCCATAATTCTGTCGGGAGGGGTGAGTCTGGCCGCGAGCATAGTCTTCCTCCTCATGGGCGCGCCCGACGTCGCGATGACTGAAGCCGCCATTGGTTCAGCCCTCACTACGGTGGTCTTCCTCTACGCTCTCTCCCGTTCCAGGCAGGCCGACGACGAAACGTCGGACGCCAGGGTCGACAATCCGGCGAAGGAGCCATCGGAAACAGGAGCCGCGTCATGATGCGAAAAATACTCGTCACTTTCGCCATTGCCGGTTTTGCCTGGGCTCTCCTTCCTCTCGTTTTCGAGGCCGGGGTCGTGGACGCGCCGGGAAAGACGGCTTCCTCCTATATCGAAAACTCTCCCAAGGATTTCGCGGCGGCGAACATCGTCACGGCCATCGTGGTGAGTTACCGAGGCTTCGACACCCTCGGCGAGGTCGCCGTTCTCTTCGCCGCCACGGCGTGCGTCGGAAGCCTCCTCACGAAAAAACGGCTGGGAATCGTCGGCCCTCAGGCCGGGAAAAAACCTTCGACCGAGGTTTTGCGGACCGCGAACGGGCTTCTCTCCGGCCTTCTCGTCATGTTCGGCGCCTACATCTTCATCCATGGTCACCTGACGCCCGGCGGCGGCTTTCAAGGCGGTGTCGTGATCGCGACCGGCGTGCTTCTGAGCCTCCTCTCCGATCCAGAATCCCACCTGGCCCACGGAATGATGACAGCGGTCGAATCCCTCTCCGGGGCTGCCTATGTCGGACTCGGTCTCCTGGGGATCTTCTTCGCCTGGGGATTCCTCGATCCGCGGGCTCTCCCCCTGGGACGGCTCGGGGCGCTGCTGAGCGCGGGAGCCATTCCTTTCATCTACTCTGCCATAGGACTCAAGGTTGGAGCCGAGCTTTCGGGAATCCTCGGCGCCTTGAAAGGAGACAGGGAATGAACATCGCATCCTTCATCGCTTCGATAAACCCTGTGGCGGCATCGGGCGCCGTCCTCGCCCTCGTCGGGCTTTGGGGAGTCCTGGCCAGGCCCAATCTCTTCAAGATAGCTGTCGCTTTCTCCATCATGGAGACGGGCGTCAACCTTCTCATCCTTTCGGTGGGCTATATCCGTGGAAGGACGGCGCCCATCCTCGACTCGGCGGCCGACGCGGCTACCTCCGTCCAGAGGATGACCGATCCGGTGCCGCAGGCCCTCGTGCTTACGGCGATCGTCATCGGCCTCGCAGTCACTGCCCTCATGCTGAGTTATGCGATTCGGCTCAAGGCGTCCGGCGGCGGTTCTTCCATCGAATCCTATGGAGACGAGAAATGGTAAATCCACTTTATTTTTTCGCTGCCTCCCTCGCCGCGGCCTTTCTCCTTCCGCTCGTCGACAAGCTGGGGAGAAAAGTATCGCTCGGTCTCGTGTACGCGATAATCGCAGCATGGGGAGGCTTTGCCGTCCATAGCCTCGTGGGGCTTCTGGGGGGGCTTCCAGCCGTCGACTTCGGTACGGCTGGGTTCGTCGCGCCACTCGCCATCGTGCTCAGGGTGGGTTTCGAGGAAGCGCTGGGGATAGCTGCCATCGCTTTCGTCGGTCTCCTCGCCGCCGCGTCCATGGGAAGGGAACTTGAAAAAGCGCCCATCGGGGGCGCCGCGTCCCTCCTCATGGTCCTGATGGGACTCTGTGGCATCGTGCTCACGCGGGATCTCTTCAATATGTTCGTGTTCCTCGAAATCTCCTCGATCGCGACCTATGGGCTCATCGGCTTCGACGACCGGAAGCCAGCCCTCCGCAGCGCCTTCAAGTACATGATAGCCGGCGGGATAGCGAGTTCCCTCTACCTGATCGGTGTAATCTACATCTACCGCTTCGGGGACCAGCTAAATCTCGATCTTGCCGCCGCGGCTCCCGGGCTCGCGGGGAGCGCGGGAACGATGGCGGTGTTCTTCCTGCTCGCCGCCCTCCTTGTCGAACTGAAACCCTTTCCCGCGAACGGCTGGGCGATCGATGTCTACGAAACCGCCAATCCGGGGGTAGCCGCGATCCTGTCAGGCGCCTCGGCTACGGCCCTCCTTCTTGCCCTGTGGAAGATCATGCCCCTGCTCGGCGATGGCCATCTCGCCATCGTCGCGGGAAGCGGATTGGCTACCTTCCTGGCGGCAAACCTCGGTGGAGCTCGTCAGCGGAGCGTCCGAAGGATGCTGGGATATTCCTCGGCGGCACAGGTTGGGCTGATTTCAGCCGCCATGGCTCTCGGAAAGCTTCTGGGCTTTGGCGGAGAGCCGACCTTCGCCGTCGTGTCGGGGCTGCTCGCGAACCATCTCCTCGCCAAGACGGGACTCTTCCTCGTCTCGGGGGCGATGGGAGACGGTGCCGGACGACAAAACATTGGAGACGCTCTCCCTGGCGACGATAGTGTGTCACGGAGCGACGCCGGCGCACCGCATCGCGGCCATGGCGCGCTTAGGCCCTTGCCGCTCGCCGTAATCGGCGTTCTCGCCCTGGCCCTCGTCGGCTTGCCGCCATTCCCTGGCTTCTGGGCGAAATGGGAGTTTGTCGGCGCTCTCGTCTCTGGAGGACAATGGTGGATCATCGCTCTCGTCCTGGGTGGAAGCCTGATCGAAGCCTTCTATATACTTCGCTGGTTCGGCGCTCTCGCCAAGGCCAAAGCGGGCGAATCCGCGAGGAAACCGGAGGCGTCGATGGCGGCGCCCGGGCTCGCCGCCCTCGCCCTCGCGGGCCTCGGCATCATCGCGGGATCGACGCGGTTCGGCGTCGATCCCCTGCTTTGGGCGCCGGTCGCGGCCGCCGCCGCCTTATTCCTCATCGACGGCGCGCCCGGCTGGATCAAGGGGCTTGTTTCCATAGCCATCATGACGGGCTTCGGAATCGTCGCTTCCGCGCGCCTCGATGGCCTCAAGCTCTTTTTCGCGATCATGCTGCTAGGCGGCGGCGTCCTGTACAGCTTCGCTTCCCTCTATAAAGGAGGGGCGAGGCGAGGGCTCCATCCCCTCCTTCTCGCCACGACCCTCGCCATGGGCGGCGTCCTCCTCGCTTCCTCGGCGATCGAGCTGTTCTTCGCCTGGGAGCTCATGACCGTCATGAGCTGGCTCCTCGTGCTCCGCGGGAGGGGAGGTGAATCCGCCGCGCTTCGATATATCGTGTTCGGACTCGGAGGGGCTTTTCTTCTCATGACCGGCCTCCTCGCGAGCGGAGGCGCCGCAGCGCTTCGCACCCCCGGCTTCGACTTCACCGCCGCAGTCGGTTCCTGGGCTGGCTGGCTCATGCTAGCCGGACTCCTCGTAAAAGCCGGCGCTCTCGGTGTCCATGTATGGCTTCCCGACGCCTACGCTGAATCCGACGACGAGGTATCGGGGTTCCTCTCCGCATCCCTCTCGAAAGCGAGCGTCTTCCTCATTATGACAGTGCTTGCAGCCCTCGGCGGATCCCTGCCCGCGTCTCTCTTCCCGCTCAGGATCCTTGGATGGATAGGCCTCGCGACGGCGCTCTTCGGCGCCCTATACGCCACCTACCAGGAGGACATAAAGAAAACCCTCGCCTGGTCCTCGATGGGGCAGATCGGGTATATCATCCTTGCCCTCGCCGTGATGAATGAATCGGGCTGGACGACCGCCCTCTATCTCGCGATGAACCATTTCATCTTCAAAAGCCTGCTCTTCCTCGCCATCGCCGGCGTCGTGCAGCGGGCAGGGACGAGGAACATGTATGAGATGGGCGGCCTCATAAAGAAAATGCCCATATCCTTCGTCTCCGTCCTCATGGCCATCATAGCCCTCTCGGGCGTGCCGCCCCTGTCCGGATTCGGCGGCAAATGGCTGCTCTATTCCACCCTGATCGACAAGGGCTGGTATTTGGAGGCGGGTGTAGCCTTTTTCTCGAGCGCGGTGGCTTTCCTCTACCTCTTCAGGCTCATCCACGCGATCTTCCTTGGCCAGCCCAAGCCGAATCTGGCGAAGGTGAAGGAAGCGCCCCTGGCCCTCATCGTCCCGCAGATACTCCTGATGGTGGGGCTCTTCGCGATCTCGGCCTTTCCCCGCCTGATCCTTGATCCGGTCTTGGCGATCAGCTCAGGCTTTTTCGAACCCATACTGGCCTTCTCCGGTTCGAAGTTGAGCTCTCCTCTCGGATACTGGGACGGGACGCTCTCCATGATCGTCACGATCGCCGTATTCCTCCTCTGCCTCGTCTGGATGCTGGCCAACCTGCATAACCCGCAATCGGTAAAGCAGTTCAACATCGTCTACGCGGCCGAGAGGCCCTTCAAGCCCGAAACGACCCATTACGCGTGGAATTTCTACGCGCCTTACGAAAGGGCGCTGGGCTTTCTCACGAAAAAGCGCAGTGAGCGCTTCTGGGCGACCGTCGCGACGGGCATCGACGCCGTGGGCGGTGCGGTGCGGCGGCTTTACACGGGCAATGGCCAGACCTATGCCCTCCACGTCGTGCTCTACGTCGTGACTCTTTATCTCCTGATGGGGGTACGCTAATGGAACCGAGCATCCTGCTCAGAATCGGCTACGCGGCCGTTTCGCTCTTCGTCATCACGAATTATGGACTGCTTCTTATAGGTTCCATGGCCCGGATAAGCGCCAAAGTACAGGGACGAATCGGCCAGCCGGTCTGGCAGCCCTATATCGACATCATAAAGAGTTCGGCCAAGCGCAATTCGATAGGCCATGGCGTCATGTTCTACCTGGGGCCTGTCTTCAGGCTGGCGGGCGGCATAGGGACCTATATGTTCATCCCCGCCGTTTTCGGCTCGGCGGTGTTCAGGAATTTCAGCGACTCGGGCGACCTCCTCCTCGTGATGTACTTCATCTTCTTCGGCCAGCTGGGCATGGCCTTGGGTGCGGGGGAGGGCGGGCATCCCTACAGCGCGATCGGCGTCAGCCGCGGCCTCGCCCAGATGACGGCCTTCGAGGTACCCTTCGCCCTCTCGGTGATTGCCGTGGCCATCCAATACGGCACCCTCGACATCACGGCGATCGTGGCGGCCCAGCAGGGCGGCTTCGCCCACTGGACCCTCGCCACCAATCCCCTCGCGGTGATAGCGGCGATCATCGCCTTCCTGGGCATGTCGGGACACAATCCCTTCAGCGTCGTCATAGCACCGCAGGAAATACCCATCGGGCCGCCCACCGAGTACCAGAGCAACCTCCTGGGCATGCTCCAGACCAACCGCGCGGTATTCAACGGGGCGAAACTCGTGCTCTACATGAACCTCTTCTTCGGCGGGGCGACTAACATTCCCGTGATGGTCATCAAGACCTTCCTGATCTATTTCATCAACGTGTTCGTCGGCCAGGCCTTCCCCCGGTTCCGGACGGATCAGGCAGTCCGTTTCTTCCTCGGCGTTCCGACCCTCATCGGCATCGCCTCGGTCATCGTAGCGATTCTGTAGGAGGCGCAGCATGAAGGAAAAAAGCAAACCGGCCCCTCTCGCCAACGAAGGGCTTCCGCCGGAGGAGCGCGGCCTCTTCTGCGACGCCGCCCCCCGCGAGTACGCGCCGGCCCAGGGAATACTCGAGGATTTCTACAACTGGGCCCGTTCCGAGAGCCTCTGGGTCCTCGGCTTCGGCACAGGCTGCGGTGCCATAGAACTGCGACCCCTCATGACCAGCCGATTTGATATGTATCGATACGGCATCCAGCCGAGGCCGACGCCGCGGCAGTCATCAGTTTTCGTCATAGGCGGCTATGCCTCGGTCAAGACGCTCAAGCGCATCGTAAGGAGCTACGAGCAGATGATGGGTCCCAAATTCGTCGTCGCCCTCGGCTCCTGCACGATCAACGGCGGGATGTACTGGGACAGCTACAACACGATAAAGCGGATCGATCAGTACATCCCCGTCGATGTCTACATCGCGGGCTGCATGCCCAGGCCGGAAGCCCTTCTCGCCGGATTCCAGGAACTCAAGAAGATCATCAGGGAAGGCAAAGCCGAAGGCCAAAACGAGTATGCGCGCAACTTCGACTGGTATAAGGCAAACCAGAAGAACGTCATAAAAGACTGGAATATGCCGGATTACAATTGGTAGGAGTCCGAAGATGAACGACACGGAATCGGCTCTGGCCGAACGCTATGGTGCCTGGAATTGGCATGATCAGAGACCTGACCTCGCATCGGTTTTCCTCGAATCGTCGAAGACGCACGATGCCCTCGCGTGGCTTCGGGATTCGGAAGGTTACAGGCACCTGTCCTTCGCCACCGCCATCGACAACATCGAGAGGAATGTCTTCACGCTGAGCTACACGCTGCGCAATCACGAACAGGGACACAGCCTCATCGTCCACTGCGACATCGACCGGGATAAGCCCTTGATGGAATCCATCCACCTCCTCTGGGGCCAGGCATGGACCTACCAGCGCGAGATGAAAGAGTGGTTCGGCATCGATTTTCCGGGCAGTCCCCGCGTCGACGAGGAATTCGTGCTCGAAGGCTGGGCAGGGCCGCCCATGATGCGGAGGGATTTCGATTCCCTCGCCTACAGCGACGCTACCTACGCCGAAAGGCCGGGAAGGGTGACCCACGATCCCGCCGCCCACATGAAAGCGGTACTCTACCCGGAGGTGGCCGAATGAAGCGAGAGAAGGCTCATATCATACCGCCGGCTGAACGGGCGCATCCCGATCTTTCCACCGGGAAATACCTCGTGATGTGGCAGGGCCCCCAGCACCCCGGCATCACGGGCAACATGTCCTTGAGGCTCGTAACCGACGGCGATACGGTCGTGGACTGCGAAACCCATGTCGGCTACCTCCACCGCGGATTCGAGAAACTCATGGAGCGGCGGCTCTGGATGCAGAATTTTCCCTTAGTCTGCCGCATCGCGGTGCCCGAGCCCGATTTCAACGAATACTGCTACGCCACGGCCCTGGAGGAACTCGCGGGGATCCGGATCCCCGAAAAGGCTGTCTGGCTCAGGACTCTCTCCCTCGAGATGATGCGCCTCGCCAGCTTCCTTATGTGGATCGGCGGGCAGGCCGGCGCCTTCGGCCACGGCACGATTGCCCAATGGTCGGTGACGATGCGCGACTATGTCCTCGATCTCTTCGAGGAACTGACCGGAGGGCGCATCTATCATATGTACATCATCCCGGGCGGCGTCAGGGCCGACATCCCCCAGGGCTTCTTCCAGCACGTTCTCGAGGTACTGAAAACCGTCGAGAAAAACCTGGACGACATAGAGCTCGTCATGTTCCACAACGCCATATTCAAGCTTCGAGCCGAAGGCCTGGGGTACATCCCCCCGGAGTGGATCGATCAATATGGAATAACGGGGCCGAACGCGAGGGCGGCCGGCGTCCAGCGGGATCTCCGCAAAGACCTGGGCTATCTCGCCTATCCCCGCCTCGATTTCAAAATGATCACGGGCACAAAATCGGACGCCTACGAGCGGGCGAAACTTCGGCTACTCGAGATGTACCAGAGCATCAGCCTGCTCAGGCAGATCATCGACATGATGCCCAAGGACGGGATCTTCAGGGAAAAGCTGCCCAACCCCCTTTACTGGAAAATACCAGCGGGCGAAACCTACGTGGCGGCCGAATGCACGCGAGGAGAATACGGATTCTATGTCGTTTCGGACGGCTCTGACAAACCGCGTCGCGTCGCGGTGCGCGGTCCCAGCTACACACACGCGGTGTCGGTCATGGAGAGGCTCGCGAGAGGGACGAACATCGCCGACATCGCCGGTCTCATGGTGAGCCTGCACACCTATCCTCCAGAAATCGAGAGGTGAACGTATGGATATCAAAGATTTTATCGCCCCCTTCGCGATCTGGAAGCGGGCATTCGAAAAGCCTTTCACGGTCAAGAAACCGATAGACCAAAGACCAGGGGCCCCCCGCTATCGGGGCTTCCACAAGAATGATGTCGATAAATGCGTCGGCTGCGGAACCTGCGAAGCCATCTGCATGAACAAGGCCATCGACCTCGTACCGGTCAAGGGGCTGGAGACTAAGCCGGGCGATTCCGGACTCAGGCGGAGGCTGGACCATGGCCGATGCTGCTGGTG
>CAZRYP010000098.1:1893-8227 GCA_964604295.1 uncultured Treponemataceae bacterium | reverse complement strand
AGGTGTTGATCCAGTGCATCCTCGCCATCATGACGTAGATGGGCACGAAGGTGACCTGGATGGGGATCATCAGGGCGCCGAGGATGATGATGAAAAGGCTGTCCCTGCCCGGAAAGCGGCCCTTCGCGAAGCCGTAGGCCGCGAAAGAGCCGATGATGACCTGGAAAGTCATGATCCCCGCGGTCATGACGATGGTGTTGAAGAAGTATTTCCCGAAGGGCGCCATCTTGAGGGCGTTGCCATAGTTCTCCCAGCGGAACTGGGCGGGCCAGAGCGAGGGCACGGGGCGGAGCAGCTCCTCGCTGGTCTTGAGGGAGGAGATGATCATCCAGTAGATCGGGAAGATCACGATGAGGGTGACAGCGGCAGCCAGCATGTACTGCAGCGCGATTCCTGCGGTCCTGACGCGGACCGCCTTCCTGTTGGCCGATTCCTTGGCGTTCGACATTTTCATCCACCCCTCACGAATCATAATGGACGCTCTTGTCCGACAGTTTCATGGTCGCCATGGTGGAAACCAGGAGTATGACGAAGAAGGTGACGGACACGACGGCCGCTCTGTCCACCCTGAATTGGACGAATGCCAGGTCGTAAATCCAGTAGACCATGACGTTCGTGCTCTCGTAGGGTCCGCCGCTCGTCATGACATCTATGGACTGGAACACCTTCATCGAGGCGATGAAGGTCGTCACGAAGAGGAAGAGCGTCGTCGGCGAAAGCAGGGGAAGGGTTATGAACCTGAAGCGCTGGTAGGCGCTGGCCCCGTCGAGCTTGGCCGCCTCATAGTATTCCGTCGAGATTCCCTTCATGGCCGACAGGTAGATCATCATGCCGTAGCCCACCACCCTCCAGCCCGTGAGGATGAGGACGGAAGCCAGGGCCGTCTTCTCCGAATTGAGCCAGTTGACGTTCTCCATCCCGAAGAGGGCGAGGACGTAATTCAGGATGCCGTACTGGCCGTGCAGTATCCACATGAAGACTATGGCCGAGGTCGAGATGGCGATGTACTTGGGCATGAACACGATGGACCGCATCGTGGAGAAGACCTTGCTCTCCCTATTGAAGAGGGAGGCGAGGAGTATCCCCCCTATCAGGGTGATCAGAATTTCCCAGAAGGTGTAGGTGAAGGTGACCTTCAGCGAATCCAGCCACTTCTCGAAGCCCGATCCCGCGAAGAGCCATTTGTAGTTCTTGAAGCCGACATAATCGAATTTGTCGCGGATGAGATTCCAGTTCGTGAAGCTTATCCTGAACAGATCGATGATCGGGTAGTAGACGAACGCGGCGAAAAACCCCAGCGCCGGCAGGACGCAGAGGAAGTCCTTGGCCTTTTCCCGTCTTCTGTGATTGGGCGCCCTCGTCCGCGCCCCGGGAACACCAACCGCCTGTATCGCCATTTTTCACACTCCCGGATTGCGGGGCGGCCGATGGGCCGGAAGGACCCATCGGCCGCCCCGGAGTAGTCCGCGAAGGGGCTCGGGTGATTTTCCCAGCCCGGGCCCCCCTTTACGATTCGCGGTTCAGTCCTGCAGCGCCTCGTCTATGAGCTTCGATGCCTTCTGCATGGCGGAAGCGACGTCGCCGCCTTCGATTATAACCTTGGCCATCTCCTGCATCCATATCTTGGAGAGGGCGCTGTACGCGGGATGTTGGATGCGGGGATATATGTGGTCGAGGTTGTCGAACACGGCCTTGAACGCCGGCTTTTCCACGAGGAATGCCTTGCCTTCGGCGGTGAGGGTCACGGAGTTGCGGGTCGGCATGTAGCCGGTTTCCCTCGCCCAGAGCATGTTGACGTCCTTGCCCGTGAGGTAGGTGAGCAGCTTCCACGCGGCGTTCTTGACTTCCTGGCTGTTCTTGGCCGGGATGAGGAGGACGCAGCCGCCGATTTCGGAGTCGCGGGTCAGGTTCCCGGGAAGGTAGTGCATGCCCACCTTGAACTTGCAGTTCGTGGCGTACATGTTGTAGAGCGAGGTGGTATGGATGACCGAGAAGGTTTTGCCGTCTATGAAGTTCTGGCGCATGATGCCCGAGGCGTCCTTTCCGTATGCCCAGTAGGCCGACTTCTCGTCGCACCACTGCTTGAGTTTCTTCGCTATCTCTATGCCCTTGGCGCTAGCGAGGTCGGTCGTCTGGCCGTCCTTGCTGACTATCTTGACGCCGTTGTTGAGATAGAAGGTCTCGAAATACCACTGGTCCCATCCGGGGATGACCGTGGCGTAGCGCTGGACCGTCCCGTCCGCGTTCTTTCTGGCTACTTTCTTCATGAAAGCATCCATTTCGGCCCAGGTTTCGGGGAGCTTGATCTTCTCCGCGTCGGCCATGTCCTTGTTGTAGAACATGATCTGCGTCGAGATGAGGAAGGGCAGGGATACCTGCTTCCCGCCGAAGCTCGAGGCTATCCTGAGTCCGGCGCCGAAATCCTCGATGTCGAACTTGGTAGCCGCGATGTAGGGATCGAGGATCTCGCAGACCCCTGAAGCGCCGTATTCGGCGATGTAGGGGGTGTTCGCGACGGTGAGGGCCGGAAGCGTCGTGCCGGCGGCCTGGGCGGCGATCAGCTTCTCGTTGAGATCGGCGTAGTTCCCCTGGAAGACGGGCTCGACGTCTATCATCGGATTGAGTTTCTCGAAATCGGCGATTATCCTCTCGATGAGACCCTTGTACTGGGCTTCCTGGGCATGCCACCACTGGATCTTGATCGGGGCCTTCACGGCATACTTGTCGGCATCGGCGGCTCCCGCACTCAAGGTCACCATCGCCATCAGCGACAGGGCGATGATCGCGCAACGCATTCTCTTCATTGTCTTCTCCTTGGCTCGTCTCCGAGCGAAATGAATATCGATTCCGCCGTTGCATATCCTCCGACGGCTAAAACCCTGACGCCAGGCCGTTTCCGGAAGTGGCCGCGGGGGCGAAGGCCGACTCCAGGAAGGCCCTGCCCTCGGCCAGACGATCCAGCTCCGTGCCGATGTTGTACTCGAGGACGAGGCCGAGGTTCCTGCCGGTACTCTTCACGGCCTCGGTCACCATCTTCCAGTCGATGCCTCCCTCCCCGATGGGGGCATGCCTGTCCCTGATTCCGTCGTTGTCATGGATATGGAGGGCATGGAGCCTGTCGCCCAGGCCTGGAAGGAGGGATTCCATCTTCCATCCGTTGATGTGGGCATGGCCGATATCCACGATGTACCCCATCTCCTCGGGGAAGTCGTCGAGGAAATCCATGAATTCGCTCTCGGTGAAGAGCGAGGTGGCCACGGATCCGATATTTTCGACCAGGAGGAGCTGGCCATAGGCCTTGTTGAATTCGCAGAGCGAGAGAAGGGCTTCCTTCGCGCGGTTCCGGGCTGTCTCCTTGGAAAAATGGGAATCCGAGCACCAGCCCGTATGGAGGACGACATGGCCCGCGTCCAGCATGGAGGCGAAGACTATCGAAGCCCGGTACGATTCCAGGACGGCTTCGCGGAGTTGGGCGTTTTCGCTGGTAAGATTGGCATCCCACACCGGGACGTGGATCGAGTATCTCGCCTTCCTGGATTTGAGCGCCGCGGCCAGTTCCGCCATCCGCAGGTGGAAATCGTTCCAGCCTGCCCCGTCGAGCATGAGTTCTATATTCTCGGCCCCGTGGGCGATGAGCCTGTCCGCGTTATCCTCGACACCGCCGCCGATCAGGCACAGCTCCGAATAGAAGACCTTCATCGGACACGCTCCCTATTAAATTGTTGCATATTTTAATAGCCTATTTTAGTCACATGATATACCTATATTCTAAAAACTGTCAAATAACTTTCTGTTTTCTAGCATTTTCAACATTTTTTATTAAATTTTCATCAACTTCAATTACAGGCAGTTGCCAATATTTCGTCTATCTATTAAAATTTAATGAAATCTCATTTACCGGGCGGAAGGGAAAATGGACAAGAAATCGAATCCGACTCTGAAACAGATCGCCGAACTCTCCGGTTTTTCGCAGTCTTCGGTATCGATGATCCTGAACAAGCGCACCGATGTATCATTCTCCGAGGATACGATTCGACGCGTGACGCAGGCGGCCGAAGGTCTCGGCTATGTCAGGGTGGCGGGCCGGGCCAGGGGAAGCGGTTTTCCGGGAAGAACATCATAGCGGTACTCTGCCCCAATATCTCGAACCCCTATTATTCGACCCTGGTCCAGGCGATCGAGCAATCCGCGCTGGAGAAGGACTTCCACATAATCACCATCAACACCTATCGCTCCCCCGAAATAGAGGCGAGGGATCTCTCCGTGCTCCAGGAAGCGGGGATCGCCGGCATCATCTTCGCCATGCCGCCCCAGACTCCCCATGCCGTCGAAAAGATGAACAGGAGCGTCCCGGCCGTCCTGATAGGCGACAAGGGTTCCTCGATGAAGATCGACACCGTCGAGATGGACAATTACGGCGCCGGAGCGCTGATGGCGAGACATCTTCTGGAACTGGGGCACCGCCATGTCGCCTACGTCTCGACGACCCTCGACGCCGCCAACGGCATGCGCATAAGGCGGCTCAAGGGCCTCGAGGATACATTCCGCGCCGAATGTCCAGGCGGCACCGTCCTCGTGAGTTCCCGCGACGTGGCCCCAGCCGTGGAATTGAGCGATCTATTCATCGAACACCGCGTCGGCTACGAGCTCGCGAGGGAAATCCTCGCGGATCGGAAGATCACGGCCTTCGCGGCAGTGAACGACATGGTGGCATATGGGGTCATCGACGCGATAGCGTCGGAGGGCCTCTCCATCCCCGACGACTACAGCGTCTGCGGTTTCGACAACATATTTCCCTCCAGGCTTTCCCCCATCTCCCTCACGACGGTGGACAACTATATCGTCGAGAAGGGACACAACGCGTTCGCCATGCTCTTCAGCAGGATTCGCGGGCTGAAGGACACGGAGGTCTCGCCCGACTTCATCACGAGGGTGGAATACCCGCCAAGGCTCGTCGTGAGAGCTTCAACCGCCAGGGCGAAGGGCTCGGCGCAGGGAGGCGGGAAATGAGCAGGATATTCGCCCACAGGGGTTTCAGCGGCTCATATCCGGAAAACACCATGCTGGCTTTCCGCAAGGCGATGGAGACAGGCTGCGACGGCATCGAGCTGGATGTGCAGCTGACGAGGGACGGGGAACTCGTCGTCATCCATGACGAAACCCTAGATCGCACGACGGACGGCAAGGGCAAGGTCCGCGATCACACCCTCAAGGAGCTCGCGGACTTCAACGCGGCCAGCCGCTTTTCGGAATCCTTCGGGTTCCATCCCATACCCACGCTTTCGGAATATTTCGAACTGGCGAGGGACAAGGCCATCGTCACGAATATCGAACTCAAGAACGGGATATATCCCTATCCCGGACTCGAGGAAAAGCTTGTCGCCATGGTCGGGGCGTTCGGGATCGAGGACAGGGTGGTCTACTCTTCCTTCAACCACCAGTCCCTCCTGAAGTGCAGGACACTCTCGCCCGGGAGCGAGATAGCCTTCATAGTCAGCTGCTGGATGATAGGGGCCGGATCGTACTGCAGGGGCAACGGGGGCGACTACCTCAACCCGCGCTCCTGCTTCCTTACGGAGGAGAATATGGGCGAGCTGCGCGAAAGCGGGGTGAGGACCATGGCCTGGACCGTGGACGAAGCCGCGGAAATGCTGAGGCTCGCCGGCATGGGGGTGGATTCCCTCATCACCAACGAGCCCCGGCAAGCCCTGGATCTTCTCGGAAGACTGCCCCGGGCCTGATCCCGGGCGCCGCGGGGAGCATTCCCGTCCCTAGAGGTCCAGCGCCTTCGTCGCGATCTTCTCCAGGACTCTCCCGACAAAGACGCCGAGAGCCATTCCGTTCTCCTGTTTCCCATCCCTGAACCTGACGGATACGGTTTTCTCGTCCATCTCCTTCTGCCCGACCACAAGCATGTAGGGGGTTTTCTGGTTCTGGGCGTCGCGTATCTTGGCGTTCATGCGTTCCTCGGAGAGGACGGCCCTGGCGCGGATGCCCGAAGCCTTGAGTTCGGCCGCGACCTTCTTCGCGTAGTCGGAAAAATCCCCGCCCACCGGTATGACCGCCACCTGCTCGGGCATGAGCCAGACGGGGAAGGCTCCGGCCGTGTGCTCGATGTAGACCCCGAAGAACCTCTCTATGGATCCCAGGAGGGCGCGGTGTACCATATAGGGACGCTTCCGCTGGCCGCTCGAATCCACGTAGGTCATGTCGAAGCGTTCGGGCTCGTTGAAGTCGAACTGTATCGTGGTCATCTGCCACTCGCGTCCGATGGCGTCCTTGACCTTGAGGTCGATCTTGGGCCCGTAGAAGGCTCCGCCTCCCTCGTCCATCT
>CAZRYP010000098.1:0-1883 GCA_964604295.1 uncultured Treponemataceae bacterium | reverse complement strand
GGGCAGGTTCTCCTTGTCCACGGCCTTGCGGAGGCTTTCGAGCGCGGTATCCCAGCGGCTCGCCTCGCCCACGGATTCGGCGGGCTTGGTGGCGAGGTAGGCCTTGATATCCTTGAAGCCCAGGGTCTTCCACATCGAGAGGGAGAAGCGGAGCACTTCGGCGATCTCGTCCTCGATTTGTTCCGGCGTGCAGATGATGTGAGCGTCATCCTGGGTAAATCCCCGTACCCGCATGAGTCCATGGAGGGAGCCCGCGCGCTCGTAACGGTAGACGGTTCCGAGTTCGGCCCAGCGGAGGGGCAGATCGCGGTAGGAGTGGACACCGTTGTTGTAGATCATGATGTGGAAGGGGCAGTTCATCGGCTTCACGTAATAGTCGTCATCGTCCACCTTCATGGACGAATACATGCCCGCCTTGTAGAAGCCGAGATGTCCCGAAGTCTCCCAGAGCCAGCTCTTGCCAATATGGGGGGTGAAGAGGATTTCGTAGCCGTTCCTGTAGTGTTCCTCGCGCCACCAGTCCTCGAGTTCCACCCTGAAGCGCCCGCCCTTGGGGTGCCAGTAGATGAGGCCGGGACCGGCTTCCTCGTGCGTGGAAAAAAGGTCGAGTTCCTTGCCCAGGCGGCGGTTGTCGCGCTTCTCGGCTTCCTCGAGCATCTTCAGGTATGCTTCCAGCTCGGCCTTGCTGCCGAAGGCGTAGGCGTAGATGCGGGTGAGCATCGGACGCTTTTCGTCGCCGCGCCAGTAAGCCCCCGCGACGGCCCTGAGCCTGAAGGCGTCGGGCCTGATCTCGCGGGTATTCTCCAGGTGAGGCCCCCTGCACAGATCCATGAAGCCGTCCTGCTCGTAGATGGAGATGGTCCCGTCCTCGAGTCCGTCGATCAGCTCGAGCTTGAAGGGCTGGTCCGCGAAAAGCGCCCTCGCCTCTTCCTTGGACACTTCCTTCCTCACGAAGGGATAGCCGCCCGATATGATTCGCCTCATTTCCTTCTCTATCGCGGGCAGGTTCTCGTTCGTGATCGGGGCGGGAAGGAGGAAATCGTAGTAGAACCCGTCGTCGATGGCGGGCCCGATCCCGAATTGGGTGCCGGGGAAGAGATGAAGCACCGCTTCCGCCATTACATGCGCGGCCGAATGCCGCACTTTGTTGACATCGATCGCCATAGCAAAGCTCCTTTGTTTCCGCCGTTCCGGTCCTTCCCTCCCGGGATGGCCGCCGGCGAAGCTCGGAATACGACAAGGCCCCCATCGCAATACGCCCGAACGGGAAGCCGCGCTTCGCGTAAGGACGAATTACCCGGGGGCCCTCAGGAACTCCCGGACGGCCTGTCCGTCAGTCGGGTCCCATGGCTTCACGATAATCCGCGGTGCCACCTTACTTCGGCTCCCCTCGATGGGGGCCGCTCTCGTCGCCCTTGACGCGGGCTCACGGTCCCGGATACTCGCCCCCGAAGGAGGGTTTCACCAGGACTGCTACGGAGTGGTTTTCTCCAGCCCCGCCACGGGATCCTTCCACCCGGGAACATCGCGATAATAATCGCGAGGCTCCAATCGCGCGACACTGGCCGCTCGGCTGGAAGCCGCCCGGCCTCGAGGCCGGAATGCCCTGGAATCCCTCTCTCTGGAAGCGGTTGCGCCGGATACTCGTCTCCATCATCGCATTGAGGAAAATATCCTACGGAGGACAGCCATGTGTCAAGCTCCGGGAACCCCCGCGACGGCTTCGCCGGGCCGCCGGCAAGCCCCTCTATTTCCAAACACCTTGTTTATGAGTATATTCATGGATATTTTATGAGCAGCATGAGCGGACAGCTATCGAACGAAGGACAGGCCGTATCCCAGGAGGAAAGGCTCGCCGAACCGAAAGAACCCGAAGAGTACCG
>CAZRYP010000097.1:3375-8265 GCA_964604295.1 uncultured Treponemataceae bacterium | reverse complement strand
GCCACGAATTCCCCGACGATCGATCCGACCACGCAGAGCGTTGCGCTTATCTTGAGGCCGGAAAACACATAGGGAAGCGAATTCGGGATCCTGATCTTGATGAATACCTGGAGTTTCGAGGCGTTGAGATAGCGCACGAGGTCCAGTAGGTCCTCATCGACGGAATCGAGGCCGACAGTGGTGTTGAGCACTATGGGGAAAAAGGCGACGAGGATGGCTATGGTCACATTGGCGGCGAAGCCGTAGCCGAGCCAGATCAGGAAGAGCGGGGCCAGGACGATCTTCGGCAGGGAATTGAACACCGCGATGATCGGCATGAGGATGCTCCTCATGATCTTGGACCAGCAGATCAGGAGGGAAAGGAGGAAGCCCGCCGCGGCCGTGAAGAGGAAGCTCACCGTGATCTCCGAAAGCGTCGTCCCGATATGGACCATCCAGGTGTTTTCGGCGACTTTCTCGGCTGAAACCAGACTCTTGAATACCGCCAGCGGAGAGGGGACGACAAATTCCTTGACCTTGAAGATCATGATGAGGGCTTGCCACAGGGCTATCACCGCCGCCACGTAGAGCAGCTTGGGGAGGACGGTTTCCACGAAGCTCCTGCGCTTCCTCATGCCCTTCCGCCTTCCCACGCCACCGCGGGGAGCTGCCGATCGATCTCGGGGAGCCTGTAGCCGAAACCTGTCGGGCCGAGGGAATCGAGCCGCACACGGCCATTCACCCTGGCGAAAAGTCCGGGGTGGACAGCCGACTCCGGTCTCGATGCCTCGGGATAGAACTGCATGGAATTGGTCTCGACGCCCATGATGGTTCCCGCATGGGCAGCGAGCTGGATATGGGATATCTGCGCGAGCATGGGATTCGTCAGGTCCTGGACCATGAGGGTCATCCCCGCCGTCTTGGCCCAGCAGAGGCTGAGGAGGGCTCCCGTCAGGGTCTTGCAGGTCTTGAGGGCGACGCCAGTCCAGCCCAGGGTTCGGCCGAGGGCGAGGTATTTCCAGTCGTGGGCGCTTTCGTCCATGAACAGGGGCTTGCGGGCGCTCACCGAGTGGGCGTCGATACGGTTCAGTTCGAGTTCGTAGGGAAAAGGCTGCTCGATATAGAGGATCATCGCGAAAATCCTGGGCGCCTCGATGAGGAGCCTGTCGAGAACCTGGCAGACATAATCCGGATCGCGGACCGTGCAGTTGAAATCGGCGCTGAGCCAGTCGACGCCGTTCTCCACGGCCATCCGGCCGACGGCGAGTATGCGCGAGTAGTCCCATTCGGCGTCGACGCCCGTCAACTTGATTTTCAGGCACCTGAGTCCGTCGCGCAAGATCCAATCGGAAAGAATGACGGGATAGCCGTCATCGGGCTCGGCGCCCGTCAGCCCCTCGCGGGTCAGGATATCCTTGCCGCCCACGAGATGCCAGGCGGGAAGGGAGCGGGGAGCGGGCCTGACGAGGTATTCGTCGGGATAGCGTCCCCTGAACGCGGCCGCATACTCGGGACCATAGAAGAAGGAGAGTTCCCGGTTCAGGAATTCCGGACCCAGGGTATCGAAAACCGGAAGGCCGTGCAACGTGCCGTACGCGTCGAAAAGGGCAAGATCGAAGGAGGCCAGGCATACGAGAGCCCCGAGCCAGGGCATCTCGGGCAATCCGCCGGCCGCCCGTTTCGCGTTGAACGCGGACAGGAGCGAGGGCAGGACTTCCTGGAGGAAGAGGTGGCCGATCTCCATCGGGTGGCCGCGGAGGGGAAAATCCTTCCATGCCCGGGCGATGACGATGCAGAAATCCTGCATCGCGACGAGGCGGGACTCATAGCTCAGTTCGCAGGGCCAGACCCAGGCGACGCTGAGGGGAGTCTCGCCCCAGCCTTCGGCGCGTCCTCCCTTCTCCGTGGAAACCTCGACGCGGACCCTCGCGCAGGTCGCGTGGGTGGTCGTCTCGGGACCGAACTTGAGAGGAATTCGCGTCTTCACGGGTAGGAAGTAGAGAGAAACCCCTTCCACCCTGATATCCTTATCGGAAGCCATGACTTCACGATACCACGGGTCTGTAATTTGTCAAGTTTCTTTACAAATATCTGTACATATGGCCGTTTCGTAGTATTATGTAGTTCTCCATGAGCACTCGCATCATACACGACTGTAACGGCGCGTCGCCCGAAGGCGAATACACCGAGTCCGTCCTCAGGGCCGTCGAAAGCCGGGCCGCAGAATCGCGCGCGGCGATAGCCCGCCATCTGGGCCTGAGCAGGACCACTTCATCCACCATCGTCTCGCGTCTCATCGGCATGAAGCTTCTCGTGGAGAAACACCTCCTGCGCGAAGGCCGGGGCAGGCCCGGCAGACTCCTCGATCTCGACGATTCGACATGGCGGGCCCTCGGCGCCGAATATCATTCCGGGCATTGGTCCTTCGTGGAGACAGACCTCAAGGGCAGGATTCTCCGGGTCGCTGCGCTCAAGGTCGCCGGCGCCGACCCCGACTCCTTCCTCGACGGGCTCGCGCGGGGCCTGGGCGACTTCAAGGCCGGCGTGGAGGGCGAACTCCTGCCCGCCTTCGGGGTCGGCGCCCCCGGCCTCGTGGATTGCGACCGCGGCCTCATCATAAGGGCCGACGACCTGGGATGGAAAAACGTACGCGTCGCCGAGCTTGTCGAGAAAAAACTGGGCTCGGAGATATTCCTCATCAACAGGAACAGGGCGGCGGGTCTGGCCGAAGCCCGTTTCGGCGCCGGCCGCGGCGTCCACCAGATGGCCTACATCGGCATCGGCACAGGCATAAGCGCGGCTTTCATGATCGACGGACAGCTCATCCACGGCACATCATTCAGCGCGGGCGAGATAGGCCACATCGCCATGGACACCGCAGGTCCCGTCTGCGCCTGCGGGAAACGCGGCTGCCTCCACGTCTACGCCTCGGGGGGAGCGCTGGGCCGAAATGCCTCAGCCCTCATGGCGCAGGGCAGGGAATCCATACTTTCCGCCTCCTCCGGATCAGGGCGCGCCCTGACGGGGGAGGAAGTCTGCCTCGCCGCCGCCGCGGGCGATCCCGTGGCGCTCGAAAGCCTGGGCGAGGCGGCATCGTGGCTGGGGCTGGCCGTCGCCAACATCATCACCACCTACAACCCCGACAAGATCATCATCGGCGGTCCGATCGGACTGATGGACAGCCCCCTCCTCGATCTTGTGAGGAGCGAAGCGGCACGCTGGGCCATGCCCCATCCCTTCCAGGCGGCCGGGATAGAACGCGGCGCGCTGGGGGAATCGGTCGGAGCCCTGGGCGCCGCTTGCCTGGTACTGGACCGGAAACTCTCCCTTGCCGCCTGCGCCCTCGCCAGCAAAAATTCCTGAGAGCCGGCAGGCCGGGGGAAGGCGATATTTCCAATCCGCCGCCCGTCTGATAGAGTCCTATCATGACATCGGCCTCGGATACCCCTTCCAGTCTCCTGCCCGGCATCGCCGCATCCCTTGTCCTGGCCTTGCCCGCCTGGATGCTCGGGAAAGCATTCCCCCTCGTCGGGGGGCCGATCTTCGCCATCATGACCGGCATGATCCTCTCCTTCCCAAGGCGTCCGGCGGCGCTAGAAGCGGGCATCGGCTTCTCCGGAAGGAAGATTCTGCAGTACTCGATCATCTTCCTCGGTTTCAGCCTCGATCTGGGCCTGGTGCTCAAGACGGGCATCGAGTCCCTGGCCGTCATGATATTCACGCTGACGGCCGCCTTCCTCGCCGCCTGGCTCGTGGGAGCCCTCCTGGGCCTGAAGCCGAACCTGAAAATCCTCATCGGAGTCGGAACGGCGATCTGCGGCGGCTCGGCCATCGCAGCCACCGCTCCGGTGATCGGCGCCGGCGAGGAAGATGTCGCCTACTCCATTTCCACGATCTTCATTTTCAATATCATCGCCGTCTTCATTTTTCCCGCCCTGGGTCATCTCATGGGAATGAGCCAAGCGGACTTCGGGCTATGGGCAGGCACGGCCATCAACGACACTTCCTCCGTCGTCGCCGCCGCCTTCGCCTATGGGGACGAGGCGGGGCGGTACGCCACGGTCGTGAAGCTCACGCGGACCCTCATGATCATTCCCGTCACGCTCACGCTCACCTTCATCAGGTGGAAGAAAGCCGCCCTCGGGAGAGAGAGTCTCCGGCTCGCGAAGATCATACCCTGGTTCGTCCTGGGTTTTCTTGCGGCCTCCCTCGCCAGGACCCTGGGAAGGATGCCGGAAACATTGGGCAGGAACCTCGCCGAGGCAGGCAAGTTCGGTATCTGCATGGCCATGGCCGCCATCGGGCTCAAGTCGAATCCATCGAAGCTTGCGCGCAAGGGAATCCGCCCTATCCTCCTCGGGCTCGCATGCTGGGTATCAGTGGCCCTTGCTTCCTTGATCGTCCAGTCAGCGGGCTGAAACCATAAGGCCTCGCGCGCCTGATCCAACCAGATTATTGATCATATAATCAAAACTATTTATATTTATGACTATATTCTCATTTATTGCTTGTCAATGCTAGAAACATGTTCTATAATATGATCATATTCAGCAGGTTCCCGATCAAATTGTGAATATTTGATCAAAACCCTGGCTCCTGCGCTATTCATCAGGAGGTATCAATGTCGCTTCCCCTTCTTCAGCTCGCCCTGGATAATAAAACCCTTCCCGATGCCCTCGTTTCGACAAGACTTCTCGCGGCCGATGTCGATGTTCTGGAAGCAGGCACCATCCTCTGCTGCGCCGAAGGCATGCAGGCCGTGCGCTGCCTCAAGTCGCTCTACCCCGAGCGCATCGTGCTCGCCGACATCAAGGCCGCTGATGCGGGCACGATCCTAGCGTCCATGGTCTACGACAATGGCGCCGACTGGATGACAGTGATCTGCTGCGCTCCCATCGCCAACGTCGAAAC
>CAZRYP010000097.1:0-3365 GCA_964604295.1 uncultured Treponemataceae bacterium | reverse complement strand
CCAGGAAACGCAACGCGAGCGCAAAACCAGGGGCTACGCCCAAGGATGTGCAGGTGGAGCTCACCGGATCCTGGTCCTGGGAGGAGGCGGAAGCCTGGAAGAAGGCTGGAGTCAGACAGGTCGTCTACCACCGCGGCAGGGATGCCCAGGCAGCCGGCCAGTCCTGGAGCGAGGAAGACCTAGGCAAGATCCGCAGGCTTGCCTCCATGGGATTCGAGCTCTCGGTCACAGGAGGCCTCTCCATCGATGACCTGCCTCTCTTCAAGGGAATTCCCGTCAAGGTGTTCATCGCAGGGAGGTCCATCAGGGACGCCGCCGACCCCGCAGCGGCTGCTCGTGCCTTCAAGCTCCGGATCGCCGAGTACTGGAGCTGACCGGCATGTCAGCCAGGGAAGCGCCACGGAAGAATCCTGTCCTCGGCATCTATGAAAAGGCTCTTCCGGCCGGACTGGGCTGGAAAGCCATGCTCTCGGCCGCGGGCGCCGCGGGTTACGACTATGTCGAGATATCGGTGGATGAATCGGATTCCAGGCTGTCGCGCCTGGAATGGACGGCGGCGGAACGGGCCGCTTTCCGCCGCGAAGTCGGCGATTCAGGCCTGCGCGTGCCTTCCATGTGCCTTTCCGGCCACCGTCGCTTCCCATTCGGGAGCGCCGATCCCGAGCTGAGAAACAAGGCCCGCGACATCATGAGCCGCGCGATCGCCCTGGCGGCGGATACGGGGATAAGGACAATCCAGGTGGCGGGTTACGACGTCTATTACGAGCCGTCGACTGCCGACAGCCTGGCATGGTTCGAGGAAGGACTGACCCTGGCGGTGAGGGAAGCCGAATCGGCGCAGGTGATGCTCGCCATGGAAATCATGGATACCCCGTTCATGGGATCCATCACGAAGTGGCTTGCATACGCCGACAGAATCCCCAGCCCCTGGTTCCAGGTTTATCCCGACCTGGGCAACCTCTCGGCCTGGAATGACGACGTTCCCTCCGAACTGGCCAAGGCCAGGGGCCGGATAGCCGCGGTGCACCTCAAGGACACCCTCAGGCCAGGCCCGGGCTTTCCTGGCCAGTTCCGCGACCTCCCCTTCGGAGCTGGCTGTGTCGATTTCCCGGCCGCATTCCGCGCGCTGGACGCCATCGGCTACCGCGGATCCTACCTTGTCGAGATGTGGACGGAAAAGGCGGCCGATCCTGTCGCGGAAATCGCGGACGCAAGAAACTGGATCCTGGAAAGAATGCGCGAGGGAGGCATCCTGTGATGCTTGAAAAACTCAAGGAAGAGGTATGGGCAGCGAGTATCGAACTTTCACGCCGTGGCTTGGCCATCCTCACCTGGGGCAACGCCTCAGGCATCGACCGCGAACGCGGTCTCGTCGCCATAAAGCCGTCCGGCATCCCCTATGAAGGCATGAGGCCTGAGGACATGGTTGTCGTGAACCTGGCCGGAACAGTCGTGGATGGCACATACCGCCCCTCATCCGACCTGCCTACGCACCTTGCGCTCTATCTGGCCTTCCCCTCCTGCGGAGGAGTGGTCCATACCCATTCGACCCATGCCACAGCCTTTTCCCAGGCTGGCACCGACATCCCCGCCGAGGGGACGACCCATGCCGACCATTTCCACGGCCCCGTACCATGCACGCGCGCGATGACCGCCGATGAAATCGAAGGTGCCTACGAAGCCGAGACGGGCAAGGTGATCGTGGAAACCTTCGCTTCCCGCGGCATGGATGCCGCATCGGTGCCGGCCGTGCTCGTGAAGGGCCATGGTCCTTTCACATGGGGAAAGGACGCCGACGATGCGGTGCATAATGCCATAGTCCTCGAGGAGGTGGCGCGCATGGCCATTCTCTCCAGGATGATCGCGGCTCCGCCCGGGATCTCCAGGCAGCTTCTGGACAGGCATTTCCTCAGGAAGCACGGGGCGGGCGCGTACTACGGCCAGAAATAGCAGGACCAAGCCAGCCTCGCCATATGAAAAGCCCCGCGGATCGCAGGATTCGCGGGGCTTCGCTTTGCTCCCGGCTCACCGCCTGAAGCGCAGGGCGGCACTCAGAGGAACGAAGGAAAGGGCAAATCGTTTTCACCCGAAAACACATCGTCGAAGCCGCGGGGATAATGATACTCCAGCCTGTCCTTGTCCGCAGGGTAGACGAACTTGCCGCCCACCGCCCAGATGAAGGGCTTGAATGTGTACTGGAGCCTGTGCCTCTTCATCTCCCACAGGGCGAGAATCTCGGCGGGATCGGCCTGGAAATTGGTCCAGATATCATGATGGAAGGGTATTACCACCTTGGCATTCAGCGCTTCAGCCATCCGAAGAATATCCACCGAGGTCATCTTGTCGGTGATGCCGCGGGGATTTTCGCCGAATGAACCCAGGGCGACATCCACCTCGTGGTCATTGCCGTGCTTGGCGAAATAGTTGGAGTAGTGCGAGTCGCCGGAGTGATAGAGGTTGCCGCCCGAGGTCTTGAAGAGATAGTTGACGGCCATCCTGTCCATGTCCATCGGCATCTTCCCTTTGAGCGTCTCTCCGACAGGTGCCGTGATCTGCGCCGTCCTGTCGAAGGATTCGAGAACCACGATCTCCACATCCTTGATCTTGACGGCGTCCCCGGGGCGCACAGTCCGGCAGCGCTCAGCGGGGACTCCCCAGGAGGTCCAGAGCCGCACGCAGGATTCGGGGCCGATGAATGGCACCGTGTCGGGGCAATTCTTCATCACCGCCGCGGCGACGTTGACATCGATATGGTCGCCATGATCGTGCGTGGCGAGAACGGCGTCTATTTCCCTTATCGCGAAGGGATCGAGGGGGAAGATCGAATTGCGCAGGTTGAGCTGGAGCTTCTGAACTCCGGCCATCCGCTGCATTTGGTGTCCAGGCGTCATGTTCGGGTTCTTCATCGAGCGCTTGCCCGTCCCGACCCAGAAGTCGACGGAAATATTGGCCCCGCCGGCCGACTTGAGCCAGATGCCGGTGCATCCCAGCCACCACATCGCGAAGCTGCCCGGCTGAACCTTCTCCCGCTCGATTTCCTCATTCAGCCAGGTTCCCCACTCAGGGAAGGTGCCGAGAATCCAGGATTCCCTCGTGATCGTATCGATCTTGCCCATGCTATCGCTCCTTGACAGGGATCCGAATCCCCTTTTATTTGTCTATTGCCCCTTGCCGCATGGACAAGGCCGCCCTACCGCCTCGCCGATCCCAGGGAACCTTTCTTCGGCGAAAGGTAGCCTTCATTGAGAAGAAGGGCAATGATGATGACCACGCCAGTGACTATCGGGTGGAATGCGGCCGGTATGTTCAGCAGATTGAGACCGTTGATTATAAAGGCGACCATGATGGCGCCGATGATGCCCCCG
>CAZRYP010000096.1:0-8351 GCA_964604295.1 uncultured Treponemataceae bacterium | reverse complement strand
AGGATTATCCTGGCCGTTTCCCGCCTGGGATGTTCCCGGGGAACCGACGAAAGCAGGGCCTGGGAGTAGGGATGCAGGGGACCGGCGAAGAATCGCGCGGTATCGGTTTCCTCGACCAGCTTGCCGAGGTACATCACCGCGATCCTGTCCGTCACGGTGCGCACGACAGCGAGATCATGCGAGATGAAAAGGTAGGTGAGGGAATACTCGGCCTGAAGGTCCTGGAGGAGATTCAGGATCTGGGCCTGGATGCTCACGTCCAGCGCGCTCACGGGCTCGTCGGCCACGATGAAGCGTGGCTTCGTCACGAGAGCCCTCGCGATGACGACCCTCTGGCGCTGCCCTCCCGAGAATTCGCTGGGGAACCGGCGCGCCGAGCCCGCGGGGATCCCGCAGCGGTCGAGGATCTTCCGTGCCTGCGCCGCCGCCTCGGCGCGCGAAGCCAGGCCGTGCACGATGAGGGGCTCGGCGACGATGTCCTGGACGCGCATGCGCGGGTTCAGCGAACTATAGGGGTCCTGGAAGATCATCTGCATCTCGCGCCTCATGGACCGCATCTCTATCCGGGAAGCGGCCATCACGTCGCGGCCGTCGAAACCTATCGTCCCGCTCGTGGGCTCGACGAGGCGGAGGATGGAGCGCCCCGTCGTCGACTTGCCACAGCCCGACTCCCCGACGAGGGCATAGCTCTCTCCGGAGGCTATGGAGAAACTGACGCCGTCCACGGCGCGGACATCCGGCCTTTTCTCGCCGAAAAGCTGGCGGCGGCCCCGGAAATATGTCCGGAGATTCCCGATCTCCACAAGCGGCGCGCTCATGATTTCTCTCCATGGAGCCAGCAGGCGACCTCCTGGTCCGGTCCGAGGGAGGACATGGCCGGCCTGGCCCGCGCGCAGATATCCATGGCCTGGCCGCATCTGGGGTGGAAGGGGCAGCCGGAGGGGCGGGATTCCAGCGAAGGGACCTGCCCCGGTATGGCGCGCAGTCTCGAGGGTTCCCCGTCCAGCGTGGGGCGCGCCTCGAGCAGCGACCTGGTGTAGGGGTGGGCGGGCCTGTCGAAGAGCCGCTCCACCTCCGTGCGCTCCATCACCTGTCCGCCGTACATCACCATGACTTCGTCGGCGATCTCCGCGATGACGCCCAGGTTGTGTGAGATGAACATCACCGCTATGCCCCGCTCGCGCTGGAGTGCCTTGAGGAGCTCCAGTATCTGGGCCTGGATGGTGACGTCGAGGGCCGTGGTCGGCTCGTCGGCTATCAGCAGTTCCGGGTCAGGGGCCAGGGCCATGGCGATCATCGCGCGCTGCCTCATGCCGCCCGAGAACTGGAAGGGATACTCGTCGTAGGCCAGATCGGGCCTCGGAATGCCCACGGTGGAGAGCAGTTCTTCAGCCCGCGCCCTGGCCTGCCTGGGTCCGAGCCCCGAGTGCTGGCGGACGCTCTCCGCGATCTGATCCCCGATCGTGTAGAGGGGATCGAAGGAAGTCAGCGGTTCCTGGAATATCATGCCGATCCGGCGTCCGCGCACGCCGCGCAGTTTTCGTTCGGAGAGCCCGCACAGGTCCATGCCGTCCAGGAGGGCTTCGCCGGCCTCGATCCTGGCCCTTCTCGGCAAAAGTCCCAGGAGGCTCAGGGCGAGCATGGACTTGCCCGAGCCGGATTCGCCCACGATGCCGAGCACAGTCCCGCTCTCGAGGACGAAGCTCACGTCGTCCACGGCGGGGAAGGTGCCCCGGGTCGTGTCTATGACGGTCCGCAGGTTCCGCACCTCGAGAAGGGGCTTCTTTGCCGCGCTGGTCGCCGCACCGCTCGCCGCACCGCTCGCCGCGCCGCTCACCTTGCCGCTCATCGCGAGCCCTCTTCGCCCGGGTCGAAATAGTCGCGGAGAAAGTCTACCGCGATGTTGATCGCCAGGATGATCGCCATGAGGGCCAGGCCCGGGAAGACCACGATCCACCAGGCTGCGAAAAATGTCTGCTGTGCGTCGCTCAGTATACCGCCGAGCGTCGGAGTGGGCGGCGGAACGCCGAGGCCGAGGAAGCTGAGCGTCGCCTCCGAGATGATCATCTGCCCCATGGTGAGGGTCGCGTTGACGAGGATGATCCCGCTCGTCTGGGGGAGTATGTGTCGGAAGAGTATCCGCGTTCCGCCGCAGCCGATGGAGTGCGCCGCTTCTATGAAGCTGTATTCCTTGATCCTGAGCACCTCGCCCCGCACCAGCTTGGCGAAGGTCACCCAGCCGGTGAGGCCGAGCACGAGGGCCACGTTCGTGAGGCCAGGTCCTATGGCCGCCACCACCGCTATCGCCAGGACGACGAAGGGCAGGGAGAGGAGGGCGTCCACTATCCGCATGATGACGCTGTCCACCACGCCGCCTGCGTATCCCGCGACAAGCCCCAGACAGACTCCCACGACCGTGGCTATCAGCACGGCCAGGGTGGAGACGGCGAGCGAAATGCGTATCGCCAGGAGGACGCGGGACGCGAGATCCCTTCCCAGGGCGTCCGTCCCCATGAGGGCGGGCATGGTCGCCTGGCTTCCGGGGAAACTGTCCACCTTCAGGCTTGGCGGCATGAGGGAGCTCATGAGGTTCTGCTTGAGCGGATCGACGGGATAGACCGAGGCGAAGACGGCGGCCAGGACGGCCAGGGCCAGCACCACGTGGGCCGCGAGCGCGAGGGGGTGGCGAAGAAGGGTGGCGAAGTACCGCCGCCGCGGGGATGGGGCTTCCGCCCGAACTTCAGCCCGGGCTTCCGTTACTTCCATATTCGTACCCGCGGATCGACGAGGCCGTAGGCCAGGTCGAGAACCATGCTGAAGGCCAGGATGAAGAGCGCGATGAAGAATGTGGCGGCGATGACGACGGGATAGTCGCGCCCGTAGGCGGCCTGGGCCAGGAGCTGCCCGACGCCGGGCCAGCCGAAGACGGATTCCACGACGACCGATCCGCCGATGACGAAGCGCATCTGCAGGGTCAGCTGCGTCAGCACCGGGATGGAGGCGTTCCTGAGGACGTGCTTGAACAGGACAAGGCGTTCCTCCAGCCCTTTCGACCTGGCCACCGTCACGAAGGGCTGCTGGAGAACGTCCAGCATGCTCGCTCTCGTCACCCTGACGATGCCCGCCAGGAGAAAAATGGCGATAGAGACGCCGGGAAGGACCAGATGGGCGGGTGTGCCGTAGCCGGAGGGCGGAAGGATGGGGATCATCACGCCGAAGACGAAGATGAGGAGGAGGGCTATCCAGAAGACGGGCATCGACTGGCCTATCATGCTCACCAGGACGGCGGCCGTATCCGCCGCCTTCCCGCGCTTCACGGCGGCCAGCATGCCTAGCGGTATGCCCAGGACCGTGGCGAGGGTCAGGGCCGTGAAGGCCAGAAGGAGGGTCGCCGGCAGCCTCTGAAGCACCATCCGCAGGGCGGGTTGCCTGGTGCTGATCGAGTCGCCGAACCTCAGGCGCGAAATCTGCGAAAGAAAATCGACGTAGCGCAGGACCAGAGGCTTGTCGAAGCCGAAGGCCGCCCTCATGTCGGCCACTTCCTGCTCGGAGGCCGTGGGCGACGCCATCATCCTGATCGGATCTCCCGACAGGTTGAGCACGAGGAACACCACCGACACGATGACGAGGATCGTGATGACGCTCTCCACGGCCCTGCGGACGATGAACCTAAGCACGGCCGGCCGCCTCCGGGAAACAGGAGATCAGGGTGCCTTTTTCGGTGTCGAAAAGCCCGCGGTCGGTGATGCGGAAGAAGGGAGCCACTTCCATCCCCAGCCAGAAAAGGAAGAAGAGCGGCTGGTTCCAAGCGGCTCCGCCCAGGCGAAGCCTTCGTTCCAGATCCTCGATCCGGGCCGCGGTTTCCTCGAGAGGGAGGTCGGACATGAGGCCAGCCACGGGGAGGGGGAGTTCGGCGGTGATCCGGCCTCCCTCCACCAGGACTATGCCTCCCTGGAGCTCGATCACGCGATTGGCCGCCTGTATCAGGTCGGCCTTCCTCCTGCCGAGGGCTATGATGCTGTGGTGGTCGTGTGCCTGGCTGACGGCGATCCCTCCTTCGCGCAGCCCGTAGTTGCGCAGGAAGCCCTTTCCGAGGAGTTCGTCATGCCGTCGGTTCGCGCAGATGAGATAGGAAAGGTTCTCGTCCGAACCTGGAAGATCGACATCGCCCCCGCGGACGGGAACCTGTATCTCGGCGAGGCGGGTGAAGCGCGTGGCCTCTTCCAGTTCTATCGCCCTGATGACAACCGAATCGCCGCCTGAGCCTTCCGGCAGCCAGCGGAGATCGGCCTCGGTTATCGGGGAACGGAGGATGGTCCGGGTCAGCCTCGGGGAGTAGGCTCGCGGGGCGGCCTGCGTCTCCGGGCGGGGGCTGGGACTTCCGTAGCCGTCCACGGGCTTGCCTGAAGCGAAAAGACCTTCGAGCTTCAGGGATTCCGGGGAATCGAAGACCAGGATGTCGGCGTAGGCGCCCGGACGCAGGGCGCCGATGAGCTCCCCGAGCCGGTAGTGGTCGGCCACGTTGCTGGAGACCATGCGCAGCGCGTCCGGCGTGGAAATTCCCGCCTTGATCGCGAGCCGCACCTTTCGCAGCATATAGCTTTCAGGCTTCATGTGGGTGATCAGGATGTCGTCGGTCACGAGCCCCACCCTCGCCGCGGGCAGGCCTTCGCGCGGGATGACTTCCACGAGGGTCTCCACTTCCCGGGCGATCGTGCCGTTCCTGAGCATGACGAAGACGCCCTTCCTGATCTTTTCGGCCACCTCATCCTGCCTGCGCGGCTCGTGATCCGAACTCAGTCCCGCGGCGAGACAGGCGTCGAGCTCGGCGCCGCGGATATGGAAGAGGTGTCCCTCCGGAGTCCGCCGGTTTTTCACGGCGTGGGTGAGAAGGGACAAGGCGCTGGGTCTGCCCTCCCTGAGGAAACTCACGATCTCCTGGCCGTTGACTTCCGCGAGCCCCACGGTGTCGGGCTCCCGCAGAAGGGTGAGGGCCTCAACCTGGGTGAGGGTGCTCAAGGTGTGCTGGACCTCGGGGAGGAAGGGAAGCTCCATCGGCGTCATGAACAGGACCTTCAGATCCGTTCCGCGTATCGCCTCGAGCATCTCCCTCAGACCCGGCTCCCCGGCCACGGCGCCGACCTCATGGAAGTCGGTGAAGGCCGTGGTCACCCCGCAGCGGAGCGCCGCCTCGGCGAAATGCGGGGGGTCGGCAAGGGAGCTTTCGACATGGATATGCCCTTCGACGAAACCGGGCGCGAGGAACTTGCCGCCGACATCGATCACCCTCGTTTCGAAGGCGCAGGGCTCCCCGGTTATCCGGGCGATGAGGCGGCCCTTGATCCATATGTCGCCTGCGAGCACTTCCCCGGTGAAGACATTGAGGTACCTGCCTCCCCGGAGAATCAGGTCGGGCGGCTCTATTCCGAGAGCCGCCCGACCCGTCGCGAAACGCTCGCCGTCATCGGGGAAAAAACCGCTGTTCATCCCGGCGCCGGCCCCTGCGCTCTCAGCGCAGCTTGGCATCGTAGATATAGAGGAATTCGTCCGACCTCGGCTTCCAGTCCAGGCGGCTCGATAATCCGTAGAGCACGGGCTGCTTGTAGAGGAAGATCGCCGGGGCGGCTTCGTTGATCAGGGTTCCCGCCTTGGCGTAGAGGCTCTTGCGCAGAGCCCGGTCCGTCGTCTCGTTCGCCCCGTTGAGGAGCTTGTCGATGGCGGGGTCCTCGATGGTCCTGAGCAGGCTGCCCGTCTTGGTGACGAAGTTGAAGACATAGGAAGCGTCGAAGACCGGGTTGCCCCAGCCGACGAAGTACATCGGCGAGGTCTTGTGGGAGAAGAGCGCTCCGTTGAAGGCCCCGAATTCCATGGTGTTGACCTCGGCCTTGACCCCGACTTCGCCGAGATAGCCCGCGATGGCCTGCACGACGGCGCTGTCGTTGATGTACCTTCCGCTCGTCGCGTCCATCTTGATGCTGAACCCGTTCGGGTATCCGGCGTCGGCCAGGAGCTGGCGGGCTTTCTTCGGATCGTAGGGATAGGGGCTGACGTCCTGGGTGAAGCCGAAGTCGCGGGAGGTGAGCAGGGTGACGGTTTCCTCGCTGGCGGGGCCGATCAGTCTGCTTATGATCGTCTTCTTGTCCACCGCGTAGTTGAGGGCCTGCCTTACTCGCACATCCTTGAGCGGAGAATCCTGGACCGTATCCAGGCCGACGAAAAGCACGCGGGTTCCGGTCACGGAGGCGAAGCTGGCCTTGGGGTTGGCGTCGATCTGGCTTTTCGCGGTGACGGGGGGATCGACGATGAGGTCGGCCTTGCCGCCCAGTAGGGTGGCGACCCTGCTGGCCGCCGAGCTCACGGTCTGGAACTCGACGTACTGCGCGGGAGCCGGGGTCCTCCAGTAGTTGTCGTTCCGCCTGAGGACGATCCTGTTGCCCCTGTCCCAGCGTACGAACTGATAGGGACCGGTGCCGACGGGTTCCTCGTTGAACTTCTGGGCTCCGACTTTTTCCCTGTAGAGGGGAGGCACGATCTGGAGTTCTGAGAAGTAATGATCGGCGAGGGGGAAGGGCCGCTTGCCGATGATGCGCACCGTGAGCTTGTCGATGACGTTCACCTGGCCGATCCAGTTGAGGTCGTTGGCCCTGGTGGACTTGCTCGCGGGATCGAATATCTTGTCGACCGTGTATTTGACGGCGTCGGCGGTGAGGGGCTCGCCGTTATGGAATACGACGCCGGGCCTGAGTTTGAACAGCCAGGAGGTATCGCTCTCGCGGACATAATTCTCGGCGAGGGCTGGCACGACCTGTCCGTCGGGGGTCTTCAGAAGAAGCGAATCGAAGATGTTGAGCGTCACGTTGTAGGCCGGGACGGTCCGGTTCGTCACGGGATCCAGCCCCGTGGGCTCGGCGGATTGTATGACGACCAGGGGGTCCTTCTCGCTCCCCGCCTGCGCGAAGAGACTGGCGTGGGAACCGCAGATGACTGCCAAAACGGTCACCATGATCAATAAGCGAAGACTTGTACCACCGCGATGAAGCATTCGACACCTCCTGCTGCATAATAATGCAGAATATGAACGGTAAACCGGTTTTGGGAAGTATATTCCACTCGGCTGGCTCACACCAATCCAGTTCGTTTCGTTGAACAGACAATATCTCCAATGGAAAAGCTCTGTCAATAAGAATATTTATGCAGAAATGCGCCCGGAGTCCGCGCGGATCTTCTCGCGTTCCCGCCGCGTCCGTTGTATACTCTCCACTAATGCAGAACATCGAAATTTCCGAAAAGCGGCTGATGGACGACATCGAGTCCATAGCCGGATGGAACGAAGCCGACCCCGCCGCGGGATACAGTCGCCCCACGTTTTCCACAGCCTGGAAAGGGGCTCGCGATTACGTCATCGGGGAGGCCCGGCGGCTGGGTTGCTCGGTGAAAACCGACCCAGCCGGAAACCTCCACGTCCGTCCGGGTTGGCTTTCCTGGAAGGAGCCGGCCTGGCTTTGCGGCTCCCATCTGGATACGGTGCCGAGCGGAGGGAAATTCGACGGGGTAGTCGGCGTCGTCGTGGCCCTCGAACTGCTGAGGACTCGGCCCGACGCGGCCCTGGAGCTCGTGGTGTTCGCCGAGGAAGAGGGAACCACCTTCGGGATCGCCATGGCCGGCAGCCGGGCCTGGGCGGGGACGATAGAGGCGGAACGGCTCCGGAAACTGAAGAATCGCGCCGGAATCGATTTCGAAACCGCGGGCAAAGTCTTCGGCGTGGCGCCGGACATGATCAGAGCCGCGAGTTTCGGCTTTCCCCTCGATAATTACAAAGGCATGATCGAAGTGCATATCGAGCAGGGCTCGGGCTTGTGGAAAAAAGGCCTGCCCGTCGCCGTAGTCACCACCGTCAACGGGAGGAGACAGTACTCAGGCAGGTTCTCCGGGGTTCCGAACCACGCCGGCTCGACGGCCATGTCGGACCGCTACGACGCCCTCGCGGGAGCCGCGGAGCTCGTCCTCGGCCTCGAAGCCCTGGGGAGGGAGATCGACGGCCTTCACCCCGGCTCGACCCTGACGACCGGAGCCTTGACCGTCGCGCCCAACGCGGTGAACGTCGTTCCGGGGACGGTGGACTTCATGCTCGACTTCCGATCGCCCTCGGACGAAGCCCTCGCTTCGGGCGATGCTTCGATCCGCCGCCTCCTCTCCTCCATCGGGGAGAGACGGAGTCTTCACACGCGGATCGAGTGCTTCGAGAACTTGCCGGCCGTGCCCTTCGACGTGGATCTCTGCGGTCGCCTGCGCGGGGCGGGGGCCGAGCTGGGAATTCCCCTGCCCGACGCCTCGAGCGGCGCCCTGCACGA
>CAZRYP010000095.1:0-8401 GCA_964604295.1 uncultured Treponemataceae bacterium | reverse complement strand
AGCCCCGATGCCTCCTACCATTGAAGGCGTAAAGAATCCATCATTTCTTGCCTGGAGGCATTTATGAAGAGAATAGCCCTCGCGCTCGCGTCCCTCATGCTCCTTTGCGCGATCTTCCCCGCCTTCGCGAAGCCGGGCCAGACCATCGTCGTCTACTCCAGCGTGGACGAGGTCAACGCCAAGAAGATCCTCGACTCCTTCACCGCCGAAACCGGCACCGCCGTGCAGTTCGTGCAGCTCTCCTCCGGTCCCGCCTACGCGAGGATCAAGGCCGAGTCGGCCAATCCCCAGGCCGATGTCTGGTTCGGGGCGCCGAGCGAGAACCACATCATCGCCAGGAACGAGAAGCTGACCCTGGCGTACAAGGGACCCAATTTCGACAAGCTGGGCAAGGAGTTCAAGGATCCCGACGGCTACTGGAGATCCTTCTACATGAACCCCATGGCCTTCGCCGTCAACAGGGAAGTCCTCTCCAGGATCGGAGCACCCAAACCCGCCAGCTGGGCCGACCTCCTCAACCCGGCGTACAAGGGCCAGATCCAGATGCCCTCGCCCCAGTCCTCGGGCACGGCCTACAACGTCATCGCCTCCCTCGTCGTCCTGATGGGAGAGGAAAAGGCCTACGATTACATGAAAAAGCTCGCCCCGAACATCCAGACCTACACCTCCTCGGGCACGGCTCCCTCGAAGGCTGTCCAGGTGGGACAGTGCGCCATAGCGCTCCAGTTCAGCCCCGCCTTCTTCGAAGCCATCGTGAAGGGATTCCCCGTCGAAGTGGTCTTCCCGAAGGAAGGCGTCTGGTTTGAGGCCCCAGCCGTCTCCATCCTCAAGGGCGCCAGGAACCTCGAAGCCGCCCAGGGCCTCATCGACTGGCTCAGTTCGATCAAGGGCCAGAATGTGTATACAGAGAAGCAGACCTACTTCTACCCCGTCCTGGCGGGCGCCACGCTCGGCAAGGGCATGCCGGAATTCGAATCGCTGAAGACTATCGATGTCGATCCCATCTGGGCCGCCGACAGCAAGAAACGGCTCGTGGAGAAGTGGGTCCAGGACGTCCTTTCGGCCAAATGACCGCGGCCTGACATCGTGACCACATCGGGATTCTCGCGGGCAACCGGCAACCTCAAGCGGATTGCCCGCGATCCTCTGCTTCTCGCCGTAGCCTTCCTCACCTTGCTTTCCCTCGTCGTCTTCGTCCTCTACCCCATCCTGAGCGTGGCGGTCCAGAGCCTGAAGACCGATGCCGGATACTCCTTCGGCGTCTACGGGGAAGTGGCAAAGTCGGTCTATCTCCGCAGGGCGTTTTACAACAGCCTCATGATGAGCGTGCTCACGGCGCTGGCCGGGACCCTCATAGGCTTCGCTTTCGCCTTCGCGGTGACGAGGGCCAATGTTCCTTTCAAGAAATTCTTCAACATCATCGCCGTCATCCCCATCGTCTCTCCGCCCTTCATCGGCGCCCTGGCCATCATCATGCTCTTCGGCAACAACGGGCTCATCACCTGGAATCTCCTCAGGATCAACAATTTCCCCATCTATGGCTTCAACGGGCTTTTCCTCGCCCAGGTGGTGACCTTCTTCCCCGTCGCCTACCTGACGATGAAGGGGGTCCTCGAGTCCATGAACCCCGTCCTGGAGGACGCGGCCCTCAATCTCGGCGGTTCCCGGTTTAAAGTCTTCGCGCGCGTCACCTTGCCCCTCGCCGTTCCGGGCATAGCGAGTTCCATACTTCTTCTCTTCGTCGAAACCCTGGCCGATTTCGGGAACCCGCTCATCCTGGCCGGCAGCAAGTTTCCCGTGCTCTCGGTCCAGGCATACCTGCAGATCGTCGGAATGTACGACCTGCCCAAGGGAGCGGCTATTTCCGTCTTCCTTCTCATCCCCTCCGTGTCCGCCTTCTTCCTCCAGCGCGCCATCGTGAGGAGGAAGAAATACACGACCGTCACCGGCAAGCCCCAGGCTTCCTCGGGCAAGATCGTCAGCCCCGGCGCGAGGCGGGCCCTCTTCGCGTTCTGCCTCGCAGTATCCCTCCTCGTGGCCCTCATCTATTTCTCGATTCTCCTGGGTTCCCTCGCGAAAGTGTGGGGCTACGACCACCGCCTGACCCTGGACCACTACAGGTTCGTCTTCGGCGTCGGCTTCAAGGCGGTACGCGACACCCTGATGATAGCGGGCATCGCGACTCCCCTGGCGGGACTCTTCGGCATGGTCATAGCCTTCCTCGTGGTGAGGACGAAGGTGCCGGGCAAGAAGCTCATAGGGACCATGAGCATCCTGAGCTTCGCCGTGCCCGGCACCGTCATCGGCATCGGCTATATACTCGCGTTCAACCACAAGCCCCTCGCGCTGACGGGAACCCTGGCCATACTCCTCCTGAATTTCGTGTTCAGGTACATACCGGTGGGCATCGAGTCGGGCACGGCCATACTCCAGCAGATAGATCCTTCGATCGAGGAGGCCGCCGTCGACCTGGGCGCCGACGCCCGCCGGACATTCTCGAAAATCACCCTGCCCATGATACTCCCGGCCTTCTTCTCGGGGCTGGTCTTCGCCTTCGTGCGCGCCATGACGGCGGTGAGCGCGGCCATCTTCCTCGTGTCGTCCCGGTGGAACCTCATGACCGTGCACATCATGTCCCAGGTGGAATCGGGCAACCTGGGCGCGGCGGCCGCCTACAGTGTGCTCCTGGTTCTTATTGTCGGGGTTGCGATAAGCCTCATCAGGGTGATCCTGAAAGCCCAGTACGGCCGCTTCGGCGGCAACATGCTTCATTTCTGAGGAGAATCCATGAGCGTACGACTCGTCGACATAAGCAAGGAATTCGCCGATCCCGAACGCGCGGGCGGCACGATGCTCGCGGTGCGCGACATGAACCTCGAGATCGGGGAAGGCGAATTCATCACCCTCCTCGGTCCTTCGGGCTGCGGCAAGACGACGACGCTGAGGATGGTGGCCGGCTTCGAGATCCCCACGAAGGGCGAAATCTGGATCAGCGACGAGATGGTGAACAACGTGCCCCCCAACAAGCGGGACACGACCATGGTCTTCCAGAGCTACGCCATATTCCCCCACATGTCGGTGGAGCAGAATGTCGGATTCGGTCTCGAGCTGAAAGGGCGGCCCAAGGCCGAGATCAGGGAGGAGACGGCCAAGGTGATGGAGGTGATGGGCATCACGGAGCTGGGCAAGCGAAGGCCCGACCAGCTCTCCGGAGGCCAGCAGCAGCGCGTCGCCCTCGCGAGGGCCGTCGTCAACAGGCCGCGGGTCCTCCTCTTCGACGAACCCCTCTCCAATCTCGACGCCAAGCTGCGCGAGACGATGCGCGTGGAGATCAGGCGGATCCAGCAGACCTTCGGGATCACGAGCATCTATGTCACCCACGACCAGTCGGAGGCCATGACGGTTTCGGACAGGATCGTCGTGATGGAGAAGGGGCTCGTGATGCAGGTGGGCACGCCCTTCGAGGTCTATTCCAGGCCCAACTGCAAGTTCGTCGCCGATTTCATCGGCAAGGTCAATCTTTTCCCCGTCACAGCCCTCGCCGTGGGCGACGACTCGCGGGTACGCGATCCGCGCGGTATCGAGATCCCTGCGGGGAGCGCCGACGCGGAAGTGAAGGCGGGCGATGACGCCTTGCTGATGGTGCGGCCCGAATCCCTCGTGCTGGGCGGGCAGGCGCGAGCAGTGGACAGCGGCGCGGTATTCGGCGAAGGGAAGGTGACGAAGGCCGTGTACCTGGGTTCGGTGATCGAATACGAATTGGACGCGGGCTATGGCAAACCGCTCATGGCGATTTCGCACGATCCTGTGAACGGAGAGTTCTACAAGGTGGGAGACAGGATTCCCTTCTCCTTCTCGCGGCGCGCCGCGCACATCCTGCCCCTGCGCTGAGGCGTCTCGGGGACGCGCCGGGCAACAGGCAAACGCCGGGCAGCATTGCGCACCTCACAGGGCCCTCCCGCGCAGGATCCCGGAGTCATCCCCCTCAGGGGCGCGCTCCCCTGAGCACAGTGGCCAGGGCGGCGGCAGCCAGCATGCCCAGGGCGACGGCGGCGCAGGACAGGACGTTGTTGAGGAAAAAGTTCCATAGGGCGGGACCGTAAGCCTTTTTCTGCAGGAGGGCGACTGTCTCGAAGGCGTAGGTGGAGAAGGTCGTGTAGGCGCCGATGAAGCCCACCGAGACGAGGGGCCGCCAGGCCGCCGGCACGATCGCCAGTTCCATGAGCGAGACGACGAGGCCTATCAGAAAGGATCCCGAGACGTTGACGAAGAGGGTTCCGAAGGGCAGGGCGCCGCCCAGGGTGGAGCCCAGAACCGAGCCCGCCCCGCGCGACAGCAAAAAACGGGCGACGGCCCCGAGGCCCCCACCCGCGAATACGACAAGAAGATTTCCCATGTCCCCCATGGTAGCGCCGCGGGGCGGGAAGCTCAAGGCTCGTCCGGCCCTGATATGTCTATGACGCGCTGCGGCTCGCCCCCGCGGGAGTTGTTTCTAGAAGCCGGCATCCTCGTTCATGAGGATGACCTTCACTCTGCCCGGCTGGACTTCGCGGTTGAACACCAGGACCTTGGACGGATAGCTGTTGAAACTCTCGGGAAGCCCGTAGGCCTTGCGCGCCCTGGCGCTCTCCTGGGGCACGACGTGCTCTTCGAGCCTCTTCCATGCCTCTTCGAGGGTGGGGACGATTTTCTTGGTGCTGACGACGAACACAGCCGTCTGGGCGCCGTAGGCATAGGCCGGAAGCTGGCTTCCGGTCAGCGAGGCGATGAGGAGGGTCCCGCTTTCGGTGACCGCATGGACCGAGCCCACGCTCACGTCGGGTCCCGCTCCCAGTTTCCGTTTTTCACGTCCCTGGGTTGCGCTGTCCATTCTGCCGAGCGCGACTCGCACTGAATCGTAGCCGCCGGATTCGTTCAGCGCCGCCGAAAGGCCGATCGAATCGACCGTGACGGAAGGCATCGTGAAGACTTCGGCCTTGGCCGGAATGAGCTCCAGCGCCTTTCGCTTCGCCTCCTGGGCGTTCGCGACGATGTGGACGTCGAATCCATTGGCCCTCAGGGCCGACGCTGTCTTCTCCACTATTTCCCTCGAGGGCAGGGTGTTCCATGAGCTCATTCTGTATCTCCTTGGTAATATATATAAATAATAATATAGTAAAATAGTAATATAAAGACAATTCTACATCACAGTCCGATTTCTGGGTCGGGCGATGCGGATCCGGCGAAATACATGGCGCGGAATTAGCGCGGGGCGTATACTCCGCTTCAGACGAGAGGAAGAACTATGATCGACGAATCGAGCGCCATCTACCAGATATTCCTGAGGAACTTCACGCCCGAAGGCGATTTTGCCGCCGCGATGCCCCGGCTGGCGGGAATCAAGACCATGGGCTTCGACTGGATCTGCCTGACGCCGATTCATCCGATCGGGGTCGAGTCCCGCAAGGGCGGGATGGGGAGTCCCTACGCGATCGCCGATTACAGGGCTATCGATCCTTCGCTTGGGACGGTCGGGGATTTTCGCGCCTTTTTGGCCGCGGCCCACAGCCTCGGCCTCAAGGTGATGATGGACATCGTCTTCAACCATACATCTCCGGATTCCGTCCTCGCCAGGACCCATCCCGAATGGTTCCTTCAGGCAGGTTCCGGGGACGGCGCCTCCGCTTCCGCGGCCGTTGCCGCCCGGGAGATGATGCACGGCCTCAAGGCTCCCAGGGCTCTCGGCCGCAAGTGCGCGGACTGGTCCGACGTCGTCGATTTCGATTACGGCTCCTCGCCCCAGCTCTGGGCTGAATTATTCTCCGTCCTCGTCGGCTGGCGGGATGAGGGCGTGGACGGATTCCGCTGCGACGTGGCTTCCCTCGTGCCGGTGGATTTCTGGAAACAGGCGAGGCAGCGGGTGAACCAGTACGACCCGGGCTCGAGGAAGGAGCGCCATCCTCTCCTCTGGCTGGCCGAGAGCGTTCATCCGCGCTTCCTGAAGGAGATGCGCGACTCGGGCTGGGGTGCCTGGTCCGAGCCTGAGCTGCACTCGGTGTTCGATCTCACCTACGACTACGACGGCTGGGAGCGCCTGGATAAGGTGTGGCGGGGAGAGCGGCCGGCTTCCTGGTACCTCGACTATCTGTATGCCCAGGAGACACTCTATCCCGCCCGGGCCAGGAAAATCAGGTTCCTGGAGAACCATGACCAGGAGCGGATCGCCGGGCGCTTCGTGACCAGGGGCCGCTTCGAGGCTTGGACCGCCATGATGCTTTTCATACCCGGCCTCGCCTTCGCGTACATGGGCCAGGAACTCGCCCTCGAGCGCAGACCCGGGCTTTTCGAAAAGGATCCCGTGGACTGGGCGGAGGGCGATGAATCCTTCCGCGAATATTTCGTCCACGCGGCGGCCGCCTGCCGCGACGCCAAGCGCAGGGCGCCCTTCTTTTCCTGGAAAGAGCCGGGAAAGGGCGTCTACCTGCTGGAGCGTTCGGGCAGGGCGGTACACGACAGCCGCGGCGCGGACCGGGGCGATGGCCAAGGCGCTGCCGCCGGGAGCGTCATTCCGGAATCCCCCCGCTTCGCTCTCCTCGTCAACCTCGAGGGATGGAACTCGACGCTCAGGTTCGCCGAGCCCCTGCGCGGGCGCGATCTCATGACCGGAAAAACCGTCATTCTCGAAGGGGAAATCGTCCCGCCGGAAAATCCGCTGATCCTGGAATTATTCGCTTGACCCTGACGTAAGGTAAGGGTGTATGGTCTACTCATGTTCAAGGTCAACGAGCTCGCGGCCATGGCCGGAGTGACTGTCCGGACTCTCCACCACTACGACAGGATAGGTCTTCTGAGCCCCTCCGGCCACAGCGCCGCGGGTTACCGCCTCTACGACGAGACCGCGGCGCTGAAGCTTCAGCAGATCCTCATCTACAGGGAGCTGGGGCTACCCCTCGGGGAGATACGGCGCCTGCTCGGGGCGCCCGGCTTCGATCTTTTGGCCGCCCTGGAATCCCACAAAGCCGAGCTGGACAAGAGTGTAGCCCGGGTGAGACTGCTCCGGCGGACGGTCGAGAACACGATTTCCTATCTCAAAGGAGAGACGACGATGGAAAAGGCGGGGATTTTTTCGGGCTTCACGCCCGAGGAAGAGGAATATTATGGCAAGGAAGCGGAGAAAATGTACGATCCTGAGACCGTGAGGGAATCGAACAGGAAATGGAAGGCCTACGGCGCCGCCCGGCAGCGCGAGATCCTCGAGGAGGGCAAGGTCATCTATCTCGATATGATAGCCGCCATGCCCGGGGGAGCTGGTTCGCCCGAGGTCCAGGCCCTGGTAGGCCGCTGGCGCGCCCACATGTCGCATTTCTGGACCCCCGCCGTCGGGCAGCTCCTTCCCCTGGCCCGAAACTACAGCGCCGATCCGCGTTTCAAGACCAACTTCGACGCGATGCGCCCCGGGCTGGCCGAGTTCATGGGCGAGGCGGTGCGGATCTATGTGGAAAGGCTCACCGGGGCCTGATACTCAACCCGGAATTTCGAAGACTCCCTCGAGAATATGGCGGGGAGCATAGGCGAACTGCCCGAGCTCGGCCCTGTTCGTCACGCCCGAAAGGACAAGGACGGTTTCCATGTCGGATTCGATGCCGGCGATGATGTCGGTGTCCATCCTGTCGCCGACGATAGCCGTCTCTTCGCGGGTGACACCCAGCTTCCTTATGGCGTGCCGCATCATGAGGGGGTTGGGCTTGCCGACAAAGTAGGCCTTCCTCCCTGTGGCGAGTTCGATGGGAGCGAGGAGGGAGCCGCAGGCGGGCATGATGCCCTGCTCCCTGGGTGCCGTCAGGTCGGGGTTCGTGCCGATGAGGCGGGCGCCCCCCAGGACGAGACTTACCGCCTTTTCGATGGTGTCCAGGTTGTAGGACCTGGCCTCACCCACAACGACATAGTCGGGGTTCACGTTGTTCATGGTGTAGCCGGCCTCGTAGAGGGCGTTGATGAGACCGGGCTCGCCGATCACGTAGACCGAGCCTCCCGGTCTCTGGCTCGCGAGGAAGGAAGCCGTGGCGAGGGCGCTGGTATAGAAGTGGCCCACGCCGACCTCTATGCCGAGGCGGGCCAGTTTCTGCGACAGTTCGGCGGGCGAGCGTTCGCTCGAGTTCGTCAGGAACAGGAATTTCTTGTCATTCGCCTTGAGCCAGGCGACGAATTCAGCGGCGCCTGGCAGAAGCCTGTTGCCGTGGTAGATGACACCGTCCATATCTATGATGAAGGCATTTTTCGCGCGCAGCGCTGTCATCTCGGCCCTTTTTGGTTCGTCCATCTACAGCTCCTTCCTCCGCTTCTCTCTTCGTTCCAATGATAGCCGCCGGGATGCGGCAGGGTCAATCAACGCGCGAGGATCATCCCCGCCGCGGGCTGCCGC